>CAYSTY010000010.1:0-22456 GCA_964433685.1 uncultured Actinomycetota bacterium
AGCTCGACAACCGCGGCAGCCACTTCTACCTGGCGATGTACTGGGCGCAGGAGCTCGCACGCCAGTCCGAGGACGCCGAGCTCGCGGCGGCGTTCACCGACCTCGCCGAGCAGCTCGCCGCTGACGAGGACGCGATCGTCGACGAGCTGAACCGCGTCCAGGGCGACCCCGTCGACATCGGTGGCTACTACTGGGTCGACCGCGAGGCGACGACCGCGGCGATGCGTCCGAGCGCCACGCTCAACCGCGCGCTCGAGACGTTCTCGGTCTGAGACGAGGCACGCGACGACGGAGGGCGGGCCCGCGGGCCCGCCCTCCCCCCCGTTCCGGCGACTCAGCCGACCGGTGCCGCCAGTCCGGCGTCGACGGCGAGGTCGAGCGAACGGGCCAGGAACGAGGCCATCTGGTCGCGGGTGACGCTGCCGAGCGGCAGGAACCGTCCGTCCCGTCGTCCCTGGACCACACCCTGGACCGCCAGGCGGTCGATGGCCGGCTCGTGGACCGAACCGTCGTCGTCACCGAACACGTCGCTGTCCGTCGCCGGCGGGAACGAGCCGTCGACCGCGTCGTCGTCGAGCAGGTCCAGGAACCGCGCGATGAGCGAGGCCATCTGTCCGCGGGTGACGGTGCGATCCGGCGCGAACCGGGTCCCGTCGCCGACCCCCTCGATGACGCCGGCAGCGGCCAGCGCCTGGATGTTGGCGGTGTGCACCGAGCCGCCCACGTCGGCGAAGCGAGCCGGCCCGGCCGGCAGCGCCGCCCCGGTCGCGACGCGGTAGCTGCGGGCGAGGAAGCTGGCCACCTGCGCACGGGTGACCTCGCGGCGGGTGTCGAACCGCTCGGGGTCGCTGCTGCCGACCGTCACGCCGGCGGCGGCGAGGCAGCGGATGGCGCCCTCGTGCACGGAGCCGGCGATGTCGACGAAGCTGCGCGGGTAGGTACCCGGGCACGCGTCACCGATCCCACGGTCGTACGGCGGTGTCGGCAGCGGCTCGGTCGGCGTTCCGGGGAGCGGCGTGGTGCTGACCCGCGGCGGGTCGGCGGGGAAGCTCGTCGCCCAGGACCAGCCCTCGATCGATCCGGCGGCGGGTTCGGTGTCCGCCGCGCCGACCGGGTGTTCCTGCCAGTGACCGCCGGGCTGCGCGGTCCAGTAGGCCCAGTAGCCGCCGCTCGGGTCGAAGCAGTCCTCCTCGGACAGCGCCGGGAGACCTTCGATGGCGCAGATCGCCGTGCCGAAGCTGAACTCCTGGGTCCGCACGTCGAAGCCGGCGGACGCGAGCACGTCGAAGCCGTCCGCGCCGGCTGACAGCCCGGTCGCGCAGGCGACGTCCGGCGTCTCATCCGGGGCCAGACCGGTGAAGTCCACCACGACGCTCACACCCGCGTCCGAGGGGCAGAAGGCGTCGGAGCAGTTGAGGTACGCGGTGGCGGGTGCCGCGACCGTCGCGTCCAACTGGTGGAGCGGAGCGCTCCGGGCGAACACCGACTGGGAGGTCGCGATCCGCAGGTCGCCGTCGGCGTCGGGGTAGGTGGCCACGGCTCCCCGCACCTCCGCCGGTGCCGTGCAGCCCTTCTGCAGACCGTCGACGAACGCGGCCGCAGCGTCGGCCGCGGTCACGTCCCCCGCTGCCCGGAGCGCCTGGGCCGCCAGGGCGGAGGAGTTCGCGTTGGGGTCGGCGGCCGGGAAGGCACCGTCGTCGTCGGCCTGCGCGGTGAGCCAGTCGAGGGCGGCGCCGACGTCGCGCCCGGTCGCCTGGAGGGCCTGGATGGCGACCGCGGTGGTGTCGACGTCCCCACCCCGTTCGCAGCCCCCGGTGACGGTGTACGAGCCGTCCGGGCACGCGCCGTCGGCGAGGTGGTCGACGGCCACCTCGGGGGCCCCGCCGTCGGTCGTGCTCAGCGCCAGGATCGACAGGGACTGCACGAACTGCTGGCGTTCCCCGAACGACCTGAACCGGCCGGCATCGGGACCGTCGACGTCCATGCGCGAGCGGAGCGCCGCCTCGGCGTCGAACCCGTCGAGGTCGCTCGGGTCACGGTCGAGGGCCGCGGCGGCGAGCACGGCCTTTGCGGTGTTGCCGGTCGCCCGTTCACCCGAGGTGGCGAGCTCGTCGGCCCGGGCGGCGAGCCGGTCGAAGGTGGCGACCGCGGCGTCACCGGCCGAGCCGCTGGCGGCGAAGGCCAGCACCGCGTCGGCGAGCACCTCGACGCCCGGGTCGGTCGTCGCGGCGAGGTCCTGTGCGATCCACCCGGCGGCCGCGGGACCGGGCTGACCCGTGGGCGCGGGAGGTGCGGCGGCGACGGGCGCCGCCAGGCCGACGGGCGCGAGCAGCCCGACGGCGAGGAACGCGGCCAGCGGGCCGCGCGTGACGCGGCGTGAGCCGCGTCGGGGACGTGGAAGCAGGTGCATCGTGAGGTGTCTCCTCGGTGAGCGGTCCCTGGACGGACCGGTCCTGAGGACGACACCGAGCGCCTGAGCGGTCGATCGCGCACCTGCCGACCGGCTCCGTCCCGTAGACCACGACGGACGTGTGGAGCCGCTCGTCCCGGCGGGTGTTCCGGCTCGTCGTCACCACCTGGCGGGCGGGACGGCTCACGGTTGCGGGTCAGCGCCGGTCTCGCACCGGCTTCCCCCGCGTGGGACGTGGTGTGCACCCCGTGGGGTGCAACCGGACGGACCCTAGCCGGTGGCACCGCCTACCCTGTCGCCGAGGTCACCGGAGCGGTGACCGAGGAGGAGCGCACGGTGGCTCGTTCCGGCCCGCCGGCCTACGCGTGGGACTGGTTCGCGCGCCAGCGGCTCCTGTGGCGCGAGGCTCGTAGCCGCCTGGCCGCCGCCGCCGCCCCGGCCGCGACCCGCTACCACGCCGTGGAGACCCGCGCCGAGGTGCTGGCGCTCCTGCGCAGCGACTACGACCGCGACCCGATCGTGCGTGGCGTGGTGCACGAGGTCGTCGCCGACGTGGTCTTCCTCGGCCGGACCGCGGGACGTTTCGACGACCTCGGGGTCACCAACGCCCCGCGTGGGATGCGTTGGTGGTGGAGCGTGCTCACCGGCGAGACGCCGGAACCGTCCGCACCGGCCAGGACCACCGAACCTCCCGCACGGACGGTCGCTCAGCTGACGCTGGACGAGGTCCACCTCGGATGGGGTGGTTGACTCCGGATCCGGACGAGGAGATGACGTGGCGAGCACGGCGACCGGCCTCCCGCTGGTGCGCGGTCTCGTGCGGCGGCAACTGGCACGGACCTTCGGCCCGCCACCGTTCGATCCGAGCGCCGATCCGGGCGATCCGGGGCTCACGGGTCCAGGGTCGCCCTCGTGGCGGGTCATCGCCGAACCGGCGGCGATCGCCGGCGGCGTGCGCGGGTTGCTCCTCCAGGTCGCCCACCCGCTGGCGATGGCTGGCGTCTACGACCACTCCGCGTTCCGCACCGATCCCCTCGGTCGCTTGCAGCGCACCTCCGGGTACGTCACCGGGTCGGTCTTCGGCTCGTCGCGTGAAGCGCTCGACCTGGCCGCCGTCGTGCGCCGAGCCCACCCGTACGTGCGCGGCACGGCGCCCGACGGTCGCTCCTACCGGGCCGGTGACCCGCACCTGCTCGCGTGGGTCGGGGTCGCGCTGACCTCGTCGTTCCTGGCCGCACACCGAGCGTGGGCACCGGTACCGCTCAGCCCCGCGGACGCCGACGGGTTCGTCCTGGAGCAGTCCCGGATCGCGGCGCTGCTCGACCCGCGGGTCGACCTGTCGGCGTTGCAACGAGAACCCCGCGCCACCGCCCGCGCCATGCGTCGAGGTGAGCTGCACCTGCCCATGCTCGACGAAGGCCGCCTCCCGCGGACGGTCGCCGAACTCGACGCCATCCTGGCGGCGTTCGGACCGGAGCTCCACGTCAACGAGCAGGGCCGCGAGGCCCTGCGGTTCCTGCGCTGGCCACCGATCCCGTTGCCGGTCCGGGCCGGCTACCTGACGCTGTTCGCCGGTGCCGTGGGGACGCTGCGGACCAGCGAGCGCCAGGCGCTGGGCATCGACCTGCCCGCGCCGGCGGCTCGTCTCGCGGTCGCGCACGCCGGCGCCGCCCTGACCGTCATGCGGACGGCCACCGGCACCTCGCCGTCGCTGCAGTTGGCCGGGGCCCGCGCCGCGGCGTGAGGGCCGCCGGTCCCCCGGCGGCCCTCACGGTCCCGCCCTCGATCAGCGGCGACCGGCCGGCACGCTGGCGGCACCGTCCTCGACCAGCTGCGCCAGCAGACGGGCCAGGAACGAGCCCATCTGACCCCGCTGCAGGTGCGCTGCAGGTGCGTACGTCCCGTCGGCGTGGCCCCCGGCGATCCCGACCCGGGCGAGACGCCCGATGTTGTCGCCGTGGACCCCGCGCTGATCGGGGAAGGCACCACGCATCGTCGGCAGCTGGGTACCGGTGCGGTACCGGTACGCCTCCGCGATGAAGGTGGCCATCTGTGCCCGCGTCACCGGTGCACCCGGCCCGAAACTGCCGTCGGTCCGACCCTGCACGATGCCGGCAGCGGCCAGGCTGTCGATCGAGCGCTCGTGCGCCGACCCGTCGTCGTCCCGGAACGCATCCCGTGCCGGGTCGGGCAACGTCCCGCCGGTCGCACGGATCAGCCGGTCGATGAACGAGGCCATCTGCCCGCGCGAGAGCTGGGCGTTCGGCCGGTAGGTCCCGTCGGCGTGCCCGGCGATGGTCCCCCACCACCACGCGCAGTCGATGGCGCGGGCGTGGACGTTGCCTCGTGGGACGTCGGGGAAGCCCGCGGACGTGACCCGGTCGGACGGACACGCCGGAGCGATGCTGCGGATCCGCGGCGTCGTCGGCTCCCCCGGGTCGGTCGGGTCGGTCGGGTCGGTGGGGTCGGTCGGGTCGGTGGGGTCGGTCGGGTCCGTCGGGTCGGTCGGGTCGGTGACCGGGGTCATGCGGATGTCCAGGTCGGTCACCTCGGGCGGCACGCCGACCAGCGCGCTGACCACCGGTTCGTACCCCTCGGCCGTCACCGTGACGAACCAGCAGCCACGCGCGACGTCCCAGCCGTAGCGGCCATCGGGTCCCGTCACCTGCGGGTTGACCAGCGGGTCGAACTCCGCCGGCGCCAGCGCCGGGTCCGCCCGCTCCGCGCCGGCGACGACGCCGGGCGCCACACCGGCCCAGGTGCCGTCGGGACCCTCCGGGCGGGTGTCGACCGTGCGGCAGTCGCCGGGCCCGTCCGGCCCGTCGGGCAGCGCGAACGGCTGCTTGTAGAGGGTGACGACGGCGCCCTCGATGAGTTCGTCGGTCTCGTCGTCGATCACGTCGCCGCTCGGGTCGAACAGCTCGATGCGGCCGATCGAGTTGCTGACGTCGTCGCCGTCGCACGTCGCGACGATCTGCACGGCGGTCCCGGACAGCATCCGGTCGGCCGGCAGGGTGGCGGTGTAGGTCCCGCTGCCCTCGGGCGACTCCGTCATCGCGACCGAGAAGGGTCCGTGGACCAGCCGGACCTCGGTCAGCTCACCGTCGTCGGGACAGCCGACCTCGCTGCTGACCAGCAGGTCCGATCGCCCCCCGAACGTGGCGGTGTAGACGAACTCGCCGGTCGCTTCGTCGACGGTGATGGTGCCACCGCCCCCGGTCGACCCGGTCGTGGCCGTCGTGCCGGTGGCGATCGTCGGCGGTGGCACCACGACCGGCGCCACCAGGCCGGTGGACCGCGACTGCAACGGTGACCCCTCGGCATCGACGGCGGTCGCCGTCGCGGTGTTGCGGTAGGTACCGGGTGCCTGGCCGTCGGCGACGTCGACGGCGAAACGCAGCGTGCCGGTGCTGCGTGCGCCGACGCTGCCCACGTCCGTCCACACGAGGCGTTGGGCGCCGGTGTCCGCATCGGTGGTCACCGTCGGATCGCCCACGGAGGCGCCCTCGAAGGTCGAGGAACCGGGGACGTAGGAGAAGCCGGCGGGAAGCTGGTCGGTCGCCGAGGTGATCGTGGTCGGCCCCGTCGTCGGGTTGGTCAGGACGACCGAGTACCCGTTGCGGCCGCCGGCCTCGCTGCGTGGTTCGTCGGCGCGCTTGCGGACCCCGAGACGCGGGAGGGGATCACCACCGACCGAGCCGAACGCGAAGATGAAGGTGTTGGGTGCACCGTCCACCGGGGTGGTGACGTCGCGTGGCATCCCGAGCGAGTAGAGCGTCGAGCCCACGAAGTCGATCGCCTGCAGGGCGCCGTCCTCGTCGCCCGCGGCGCCGTAGTAGATGTTGAACGACAGGGACGTCCCCGGCTCGAGCTCGTCGAACTCGAAGTCGAACAGCGAGCCGTGGTCGGCGGGGCCGTCCTTCTCGAAGAACTCGCCGTCCGGCGGGCCGACGGTGTACCAGCTGTCGCCCGGCTGGAAGGGATCGCCGCTGGCGAACCCGTCGGTGCTGGAGTACCTCAGGTACGGGTTGTCCGAGCCGTTGATCGTGACGCGCTCGGTGAACGCGGTCGGTTCGATGTCCCAGTCCATGACCCGGCGGTAGACCGGTTCGACCGGCTCGAGCGACAGGTTCTCGATCGTGACGGTGACCTCGTAGAGGTTCTGGCTGATCGAGGGGTGGTAGTCGTGGGTCACCCGCAACAGCGGTTCGGTGTCCGCCCCGGCTGCGGTCGTCGTCGCCGTCTCGGCCGCGGCACGACGTGCCGCGGCGTGCGCCGGCGACTGGGCCGGAGCCCGCGGGAGCGACCGCGCCGCCGTCCCCACCTCGGGGTCGCCGCCGTCACCGTCGTCACCCCCGTCACCGTCCACGGGTGCGTCGATCTCCACCACGGAGACCGCCCGCTCCTCGGTCGCGGTGAAGTCGATGACCCGGAGGTTCACCGGGTCCCCGTAGTCGGCGTTCGCGTGACCGCTCACCTCCGTCCTCGCGTCACCGGCGCCCCAGCCTTCGCACAGGCACCCGGGCGCTGTCGACTCGGCGCCGGTGGGCAGGTAGCGCAGACCGACGACCGACGTCCCCTCGCCGCTCGACGGCTCACCGCCGGGCACGTTGAGGTGCCCCTCGGGCCAGATACCGAGCTGGACCGCCCCGTTGTCGATGATCGCCGGCTCGAACGCCGGATCGGGCTCCTGCGACCGCGCCGGTGTCAGCGGCGTCAGCAGCGCCGCGACCAACGCGGCCAGCAGCAGGAGCGATGCACGGCGTACGTGGACGGACCCGTACTCGACGGTCCTCATGGGGTTCCCCTCCGTGACGTGGGGTCGAGGTTCACCGCGCCCGCGGCACGGCCACCGCACGACGGCGGTCCCCCGGTCCAGCCCGACGGCTGCTGACCCCTCTCCAGAACGCGGACGTTCCTCCCGCGGACGGGCGGTGTCAACGAGGGCACCCGCCGTCCGCACGTACCGACAGCACGGGCGCGCGATGGGCACCATCCGGCCGTCGCGGTCGTGCGTGGTTACCGCCACGACGGTCGCCTAGCGTGTCCGGTCCCGTGGAGGAGATGGCTGTGACCCGTCGGACCGCGTTCCGGACCTGCCCGCTGTGCGAGGCGACCTGCGGGTTGGCGATCGAACTCGAGGACGACCGCGTCGTCGCTGTCCGGGGCGACGCCGACGACGTGTTCAGCCGGGGGTTCCTGTGTCCGAAGGGCGCCACGATCGGCGAGCTCGAGCACGATCCCGATCGCCTCACCGGGCCCCGCGTCCGACGCGACGGCGAACTCGTCCCGGCCAGCTGGGACGAGGCCTTCGACGTGGTGGCGGACCGTCTCGCACCGCTCGTGGCCGAGCACGGACCCGATGCCGTGGCCGTCTACGTCGGCAACCCGAACGCCCACACCCTCGCCGGACAGCTCTACATCCGCCCGCTGATCAAGGCGCTGCGCACGCGCAACGTCTACTCGGCGTCCTCGGTGGACCAGCTCCCCAAGCACGTCAGCAGCGGCGCCCTCTTCGGGGACCCGCTCGCCATCCCCGTCCCCGACGTCGACCGCACCGACCTGTTGGTCGTGCTCGGCGCCGATCCGCGCACCTCGAACGGGTCGCTGTGGACGGCCCCGGACCTGCCCGGCCGCCTCGACGCCCTGCAGCGACGCGGGGGGCGCCTCGTCGTGGTCGACCCGCGACGGTCACGGACGGCCGCGAGCGCCGACCAGCACCTGGCGATCCGCCCCGGTACGGACGTGTTCCTGCTCGCCGCGCTCGTCACGACGCTGGTCACCGAGGATCTCGTCGCGATCCCGGAGGGCCTGACGGCACACCTGAGCGGCGTCGACGACGTCGCACGGGCGCTCGCCCCGTTCACCGCCGAACGGGTCGCCGACCGCTGTGGTCTGACGGCCGACACCATCCGGACGCTCGCGCGGGAGTTGGCGGCGGCCGACCGAGCGGCGGTCTACGGACGTATCGGCACCACCACCGTCCCCCACGGCACGCTCACCAGCTGGCTCGTGGACGTGCTGAACGTCCTGACCGGCAACCTCGACCGGCCGGGCGGTGCGATGTTCCCACGAGCGGCCCACCACCGTCCCGGCGCCCGGCGCCCGTTCCGCACCGGTCGGTGGAGCTCCCGGGTGCGCGGCCTGCCGGAGGCCATCGGTGAGCTGCCGGCCGCGACGCTCATCGACGAGATCGAGACCCCCGGGGAGGGTCAGGTCCGCGCCCTGGTCGTGATCGGCGGCAACCCGGCCGTGTCCACGCCGGACGCGGCCCGCCTCGACGCCGCGATCGCAGGGCTGGACCTCGTCGTCGTCGTGGACCCCTACGTCGGGGCCACGGCCCGCCACGCGGATGTCGTGCTGCCGCCGCCCGGCATCCTGCAGCGCAGCCACTGCGACCTGGTCTTCGCGGGTCTGTCGATCCGCAACGTCATCCACTACTCCCCCGCCGCCCGAGCGCTGCGTGACGACCAGCTCGACGAGTGGGAGATCGTCCTGGCGCTGGCGACCATCGCGCTCAGCGGCGAGGTCCCCCGTGACGCCACGGGGACGCTCGACGTGACCGGTGCCGATGCCTTCGTCGCACACCAGACGGCGTCGGCCATCGCCGCCGACCCGCACGCGAACGTCCGTGTCGATCGCGACCCCGATCGTCTGCTGGCGGTCGTGGGTGACCGGGCCGGACCCGAACGCCTCCTCGACCTCGTGCTGCGCGCCGGCCCCTACGGCGACGGCTTCGACGGGGGTGACGGCCTGACGCTCCCCCGTCTGCAGGCCGCCCCCCACGGCATCGACCACGGTCCGCTGGAACCCCGGGTCCCCGAGGTGCTGACCACCAGCACTGGACGCATCGAGCTCGCCCCCGAGCAGTTCCTCGCCGGGTTGCCCGCCGTCGCGGCCGAGCTCGACGGGCCGATCGCCCCCCTGGTGCTCGTGGGACGCCGGCACCTGCGTACCAACAACAGTTGGTCGCACAACGTCCCGAGCCTCGGTCGTGGTCGACCGCTGTGCGTGCTCCACGTCCACCCCGAGGACGCGGCGACCGCCGGACTCAGCGACGGGGGCCGGGCCCGGATCAGCTCGGCGACGGGCAGCGTCGAAGCCGACGTGGTCGTCACCGAGGACCTGCGACCGGGCGTCGTGAGCCTGCCCCACGGCTTCGGGCACGACCTCGACGGTGTCGAACTGTCGGTCGCCCGTGGCCGCAGTGGCCCCAACAGCAACGTCCTCACCGACCGGTCCCGCATCGATCCCCTGAGCGGGACCGCGGTGCTCAACGCCATCCCCATCGAGCTCGCCCCCGCCTGAAGGAGCCGCCCTTGACCCGTCTGCTGCGACGCACCGTCGGCGCCGTGCTCATCCTCGGCACGCTCGCTGCCTGCGAGTCCGAGGCCGAGACCGGACCCGTCGCCGCGGAGCAGGTCGACGTCGACCGGGGCGAGGACCTGTTCGCCGCCAACTGCGCCGTGTGCCACGGTCCCGTCGCCGATGGCACGCCGGCCGGGCCGCCGCTGGTCCACGAGATCTACGAACCCTCGCACCACAGCGACGAGTCGTTCCAGGTGGCGGTGGCCGAGGGTGTGCAGGCGCACCACTGGGACTTCGGCCCCATGCCGCCGGTGGGGGGCCTCGACCGCGCCGACGTCGCCGACATCACCGCGTGGGTCCGCGAACGCCAGCGGGAGGCCGGGATCGAGTGACCGTCCGCGCGGTCAGCCGAAGACGATGCCCGACGCGATCGCCGCGTACATCAGCAACGCCAGCCCGAGCACGACGGCGAGGATGATCCCGGTCCGGCCACCGCCGCCGGAGCGCGCCACGCTCGGATGCTCACCCGGGCGGGGACCGGAGTCCTCACGGGGCACCGGTGGGGCCGCGTCGTCGTCGGGTCGGGGGTGGTCGCTCATCGCTGGCTCCTCGTGACCGTGCACGTGGCTCGGGCGTTCCGGCGCCGAAGCGCCGCGTGACCGTGCACCCTGCCGCACCTGCCCGCTGCGGTGCGAACGGGCCCACCGTCTCGGGGCCGTGGCCCCGCCGGCTGACGCACGAGGTCCACCGCCGTACGTCCGTACGACGGCGTCCACCCCTCGGGACGTCGGCGGCGCCCGCACCAACTACCCTCCGCGCGACACCGACCCCGGGAGATGTGCGGTGGACGAGCTGCTGCGCGGATCGCTGGCGCAGGTCGCCGAGCTGGACCTGATCACGCCGGCGATCCCGGTGTTCATCCTGTTGATGGTCCTCGAGGCGTACGTCCTGCACCGCGAGCGCCGGCTCGACCTGCTCGAGGAGGAGGCGGAGGCCCGAGGCGCTCTGCACGCGGGTTACGAGCTGAAGGACTCCATCGCCAGCATCTCGATGGGCCTCGGCAGCCTCGTGGTCCCGGTGGTGATCACCTCGCTGCTCGGTCTCGGCGGCTACCTCGTGGTGTGGAACCTGACGCCGCTCGACCTCGGTACCGGATGGGTCGCGTGGACGGTCGCCCTCGTCGGCAAGGACCTCGGCTACTACGCCTTCCACCGCGCCTCCCACGAGAACCGGTTCCTCTGGGCGGCACACGTGGTCCACCACTCCAGCCAGCGCTACAACCTGTCGACGGCGCTCCGCCAGTCCTGGACCCCACTGACCAGCTGGATCTTCTACGTCCCCCTCGTGGCCCTCGGCGTCAACCCCGCGATCGTCGTGATGGCCGGCGCGGTCAACCTGCTCTACCAGTTCTGGATCCACACCGAGGCCATCGACCGTCTGTGGGCCCCGATCGAGTACGTGTTCAACACCCCGAGCCACCACCGGGTCCACCACGGCTCGAACCCGCAGTACCTCGACCGCAACTACGCCGGGATCCTCATCCTGTGGGACCGCTGGTTCGGCACCTTCGAACCGGAGGTCGAGCCCGTCGTCTACGGCCTGACGACGAACATCGAGACCTACAACCCGCTGCGGATCGCGACCCACGAGTACGCCGACGTGTGGCGGCAGATGCGGGCCGACGACAGCTGGCGGGTGCGCTTCGGCCGCCTCTGGCACGGGCCCGGCTGGGAACCCGACGCGGCGTCGGCGTCCGTCCCCGACACCGTGTCCGTCCGCAGTTGAGGTCGGCTCAGCGGACGATGGTCGCCGGCCCGGCGGCGAACGCGATCGGGTCGGCACCCACCGCGACCGCATCGGCCATGCGTTGGATGGCGTAGGGACCGACGTGGCGGACGTGTGCGGCCGCGGCGTCACGGCGTCGGACCAACGCCGGGTCGGCGTAGCCGAGCCGGACGATCAGGCCCCGGGGCGCCGAGGTGGTCGCGATACGCAGGTAACCGTGGCTGAGTGCCTGCTCCGCGTCACGGCGTGGGTCGACCACGGCCACGGCGACGTCGTCGGTCACGAGCAGATCGCCATCGACCGTGACGCTGCGTCCGCTGGCCTCCAGGATGACGCGCAGGACGTCGGTGGCACGGTCGGGGTGTTCGATACGCCGGCGGAGCTCGGTGGCCAGCTCGATCCGATCGGCCAACGGCGCGGAACGGACCTCGGGGGCTGGGTCGACCCGCCGTGTGGGGTGCCCAGGGTCGGAGCGCGGGACCGGCGAGGGGGTGCGGCGAGGTGGCGGGTGGGGTTCACGCAGCGCCTCGGGGAGCGCCACCTCCGGCGGCAGCGGCTCCGGGCGTCGGTGGTGTCCGAGCGACCGCCCGTCGCGTGCGACCACCTCGACCTCGTCGAGCGCCCGGTCGGCGGCCAGGGCCCGGTGCGCAGCATCCGCCACCAGCCGCTGCACGGCCGGGTCGTCTGCACGGGCGGCGGCCACGTCCAGGACGAGTCGCCGGCCCGGGGCCGCTGCCGCCTCGTCCTGCCACGCGACGCGACGCGGTCCCGGGACGGCGGCCTGCGACGCGCGACGCCACGCCCACGTGAGGGCAGCGAGGAGCGCGACGACCCCGACGACCACCGGCGCTTCCATCATGGTCATCCCACCATCCTCCCCGGGCCGGCGGACGTCCAGCCGATCCGCCCGCGACCGCGCGGGGCGTGCTCGCCCCGTGTCCCCGGACCGCCCGGCCCCAGCCGCCGGGCCCGTCCGTCCGGACCTCCCCGCGAGGTCGGCCGGACCTAGCGTCCGTGCCGACGAGGAGGCGCGCGGTGGCGGACACGGGCGGCGAGGCCGGGGACGGTCGCAGCGAGGTCTCGCCGGCCAAAGCGGTCGGCGTCGCGGTCATCGCCGCGCTCGGCGGGTTCCTGTTCGGTTTCGACACCTCCGTCATCAACGGTGCGGTCGACGCGATCCAGTCCGACTTCGAACTCGGGAGCCTGTTCACCGGGATCGGTGTCGCCTCGGCGCTCCTCGGCAGCGCCGTCGGGGCGTGGTTCGCGGGCGCAGCCTCCGACCGGTTCGGTCGCGTCCGCGTCATGATCGGAGCGGCCGCTCTCTTCGGCGCGTCGGCCCTCGGTTCCGGTCTGGTCATCGGCGTGGCCGACCTGATCCTGTGGCGTCTGGTCGGCGGCGTCGGCGTCGGCGTCGCGTCGGTGATCGCGCCGGCCTACATCGCCGAGATCGCGCCGGCGCACCTGCGGGGGCGGCTCGGCTCGTTCCAACAGTTGGCCATCGTGCTCGGCATCTTCGCGGCGCTGCTGTCGGACACCTTCCTCGCCAACGCCGCCGGTGGCGCCAGCGAGACCTTCCTGTTCGGCCTCGAAGCCTGGCGCTGGATGTTCCTGGCCGAGCTCATCCCCGCCGCCATCTACGGCGTGCTCGCGCTCAAGCTGCCCGAGTCGCCGCGGTACCTGGTCGACAAGGGTGACCACGAACGCGCGGCCGAGGTCCTCAGCGACGTGGTCGGCACCACCGACACCGACGCGAAGATCGAGCGCATCGCGCGGAGCCTCGAACGCGAGCGCGAACCGTCGATGGCTGACCTGCGCGGCGAACGCTTCGGTCTCAAACCGATCGTGTGGGTCGGCATCCTGCTGTCGGTGTTCCAGCAGGCGGTCGGGATCAACGTCATCTTCTACTACTCGACCACGCTGTGGCGGTCGGTCGGGTTCAGCGAATCCGACGCGTTGACCACCTCGGTGATCAACTCGGTGATCAACGTGCTCGCGACGCTCGTCGCGATCGCGATCATCGACCGCGTCGGTCGGCGGCCGCTGCTGCTGAGCGGCTCGGCGCTGATGGCCGTGTCCCTGGGGACCATGGCGGTCTGCTTCTCCCAGGCGACCGGCACCGGTGAGGACGTCTCGCTCGCCGATCCGTACGCGACCGTGGCGCTCGTCGCCGCGAACCTGTTCGTCATCGGGTTCGCGGCCTCGTGGGGGCCGGTCGTGTGGGTGCTGCTCGGTGAGATGTTCCCCAACCGCATCCGCGCCGCCGCGCTCGCCGTCGCTGCCGCCGCGCAGTGGATCGCCAACTTCACGGTCACCGTCACCTTCCCGGTCCTCTCGCAGGACGTCAGCCTCACCGTGGCGTACGGGCTGTACGCGGCCTTCGCCGCGCTGTCCTTCGTGTTCGTGCTCACCAAGGTCCGCGAGACCAAGGGGCAGGAACTCGAGGACATGACCGAGGACACCCACCAGCGCGGCTCCACGGCAGCCACCCGCACGTGACCCGCTGAGGTCCTTCTGCCCTGTCCCGCCACGTCCGGGCGGCGGATGCTGGTGTGGTGAGGAGTTCGGCTGCGCGCAGCGCCTCGCGAGGGGGGTCGGCGCGGGCGGAGGACTTCCCACCCGTCGCGAAGGGGACGTCGTGTCCGCCACCACCGCTCCGTCGGCCCTCGAGCTCGCCGCCCGCGCCGTGGACGTCGTCAAGATCTACGGGGAGGGGCCGGGCCGGGTCGAGGCGCTCCGCGGGGTCAGTCTCGACCTGCCACGCGGCCGGTTCACCGCCGTCATGGGGCCGAGCGGCTCGGGCAAGTCGACCCTGATGCACTGCCTCGCCGGGCTCGACGGTGTCGACGGTGGTCAGGTCCTGGTCGGCGGCCGTGACGTGTCGGCGATGAGCGACCACGAGCGCACGCTGTTGCGACGCGATCACGTCGGGTTCGTCTTCCAGGCCTTCAACCTGGTCCCGAGCCTGACGGCGCTCGAGAACATCACCCTGCCGCTCGCGCTGGCCGGACGGGACCCGGACCCCGACTGGCTCGCCCGGCTGGTGGCCAGCACGGGGCTCGGTGACCGACTGCACCACACGCCGTCGGCGATGTCGGGCGGCCAGCAACAACGGGTCGCGGTCGCGCGTGCGCTCGTGACCCGCCCCGCCATCGTCTTCGCCGACGAACCGACGGGCAACCTCGACTCCCGGACGAGCGGGGAGCTGCTCGCCTTCCTGCGGGCCACGGTGGACGAGCTCGGACAGACCATCGTGATGGTGACCCACGATCCCTCGGCCGCTGCCTGCGCCGACCGCATCGTGTTCCTGGCCGACGGCCGCATCGTCGACGAGCTCGCGGACCCGAGCGTCGCCGAGGTCCTCGACCACCTCAAGGTCCTCGAGGTGTGAGAGCAGGTGAACCACGGTGTGGAAGGTCACGATCGAGAACCTCCTGGCGCACCGCGTCCGGCTGCTGTTGACCACCCTGTCGGTCGTGCTCGGTGTCGCCTTCGTCGCCGGGACGCTGGTGCTGACCGACACGATGACCGGGGTCTTCGACGACCTCATCCGCGGCGGGGCCGACCGCGTCGACGTGATGGTCCGCAGCGCCGGCAGCGCCGACACCGAGCTCGGCAGCGTGCAGTCGTACTTCGGCGCCACCCCGGTCCCGGACACGGTGCTCGACGAGGTCCTCGCGGTGGACGGCGTCGCCCGCGCTCAGGGCACGGTCGAGGGCTACGCGCTCATCGTCCGTCCCGACGGTGAGCCCATCACACCGACGGGGCCGCCCACGCTCGGCGCGAGCTGGTGGGAGGCCGAGCGGATCGTCGCGCCGGGCGGACGGGAGCCGCAGGCGGCCGACGAGGTCGTGGTGGATGCGGCCACGGCCGAACGCAACGACCTCGCCGTGGGCGACGTGCTCACGATGGTGTTCGCGGGCACCCCGCCCCGCGAGTTCACCCTCGTCGGGCTGACCACCGCCGTCGGGGGCGAGCAGCTCGCGGGTGCCACCTACACCCAGTTCGAACTGCCGACCGCGCAGGAGGTCCTCGGCTTCGAGGAGGCGTTCACCAGCATCCTCGTCCAGGCCGAGGACACCGTCAGCGCGGACGCGCTCGTGGAGCGTCTCGACGCGGTGCTGCCCGCCGACCTCCAGGCGATCTCCGGCATCGACTTCGCCGACGAAGCCATGGCACAGGTCGAGACGATGCTCGGGTTCCTGACCACGGTGCTCGGCGTCTTCGCTGCGATCGCGCTGTTCGTGGGGGCGTTCATCATCGCGAACACGTTCTCGGTCACCGTCGTGCAGCGCACCCGCGAGTTCGCCCTGCTGCGCGCCATCGGGGCGAGCCGGCGCCAGGTCGTCGGCAGCGTGCTGACCGAGGCGGTCGCCGTCGGTCTGGTGGCCGCCGCGATCGGCGTGGTCGCCGGTCTCGGCCTGGCCGCGGGGTTGTACGCGCTGATGAGCGTGTTCGGTCTGGACATGCCGTCCGGTGACCTGGTGATGCTGCCGCGCACCGTCCTGGTGGGTCTGACCGTCGGGGTCGTGGTCACGGTCCTGTCGGCGCTGGCACCCGCCCGACGCGCGGCGAGCATCCACCCGCTGGCAGCGATGCGTGACACCGCCCCCACCGGGCTGCCGAGGGCACGTGGTCGCGTGATCGCCGGGACCGCGGCGGCGGTCGTCGCCCTCGTGTCGGTGACCTACGGCGCGCTCGTCCAGCCGTCGGCCGCCGCCGCGCTCGTGGTGTCCGGCGCGGTGGCTGCGCTCGTGGCCCTCGCGACCGGCGGACCGTCGCTCGTCCGTCCGTTGCTGGGGCTGCTCGGAGGATCCGGATCGCGCCTCGGGCCGACCGCTCGGCTCGCCCGCGGGACCAGCACCCGCGCGCCACGGCGGACCTGGGCCACAGCGGCGGCACTCACGATCGGGCTCGCGCTCGTCAGCGGCGTGTCCGTCCTCGCCGGCTCGATGAAGGCGTCGGTGTCCGACGCGCTCGACGCGACGTTGCGAGCCGACCTCGTGCTCGTGGGAAGCGACGCCATGATGGGCGGTGGCGTGCCGACGATCGTGGCGGAACGTCTCGCGGCGATACCGGAGGTGGGCGCGGTGTCGCCCGTGCGGTACACGCCGGGAGAGGTCGCCGACGAACCGGGTGGCGTCACCGCGATCGACCCGACCACGTGGCAACAGGTCGGGACGATCGACCTCGACGCGGGATCGCTCACGGGTCTCACCGTCGACCGCACGGTCGCGGTCGATCGCGACCGGGCGGACGAACTCGACCTGGCCGTGGGCGACACGGTGGCCGCCCGCTTCCCCGCTGCCGGTCCCGTGGAACTGCAGGTCGCGGCGGTCTACACCCCCGACGAGCTGTTGTCGGGGTGGCTGGTCTCGGTCGCGACCCAACGGAGCCTGGCCACCGAGACCCTCGATGCGACGGTGCTCGTGGCGCGGGCCGAAGGCGTCGACGACGCCGCGCTGCGAGCGGCGGTGGAGGAGGTGGGCGCTGCGTACCCGGCGGTGACGATCCAGGATCGCACCGAGTACCGCGCGACCGTCGCCGGCCAGGTCGACCAGCTCCTGGCGATGGTCACCGCGCTGCTCGGGATGGCGCTGCTGATCGCCGTGCTCGGGATCATGAACACCCTCGCGCTGTCGGTGCACGAACGCACGCGTGAGATCGGCCTCCTCCGGGCCGTCGGCATGACCCGTGTCCAGGTGCGCCGGATGATCCGGTGGGAGGGCGTGGCGGTCGCGCTGCTCGGCGTCGTGGTCGGCGTGCCGCTCGGCACGTGGCTCGGCTGGGCAGCGACGCGGGTGTTGGCCGACGAGGGCCTCACCCGGTTCGAGCTGCCAGCGGGTCAGCTGCTCGCAGCGGGCGTGCTGGCCGTGTCGGCAGCCCTCGTGGCGGCGATCGGGCCGGCCCGGCGCGCCGCGAAGCTCGACGTCCTGGGCGCCGTCACCGTGGAGTGACCTCGCGGGCGGCTGCGACGCTGCTCGGGGATCGGGGACGCTCGGCGTTGACATCGCTGGCCGGCGTCGGCTGACTCACCCGGCCGGTGACGTGTGCGACCTCGCCGTGGAAGCGTTCGAGCACGTGAGCGGTGAAGAGCCCGGCGACGAGCTCACCACGGCTGTTGACGCCGGCCTTCTCGTAGATGGCCTTGACGTGATCGCGGACGGTGTGGGCGGAGATGAACAGCTCGGCCGCGATCTCCTTGCTCGTCAACCCGCGCGCGAGCCGGATGACGATCTCGGTCTCTCGGGACGTCAGCCCGTAGGAGTCGAGGAGGATGCGCACGAGGTCGTCCGGGCGCGCAGGTTCCACCGTGAGCGCTACCGAGCCGCGGTCCCCCTCCATCGCCGCGACGTGCAGACGCATCCACCGACCGCTACGACCACGCAGACGGGTGGTGAGCTCGCTGCTACCACGGCTCCAGCGCGCCTTGGCCGCCGCCACGTGGACGATGCCGGGGAAGTCGCCGTCGATCCCGTTGATCCGCAGGTCGTCGAGCACCTGTTCTCCGCCCGCGCTCATGCCGGCCACACGTCCGTGCTCGTCGAGCAGGATCACCACCGGCGCGTGCGTCGCGGCGGCCTCGACCACGCGCCCGTGGGCGCGCCGCAGTCCAGCGATCGCGACGGGGACCAGCGCCCGGACGTCGGCGAGTTCCTCGGCGGTGAACGGTCCGTCCGTGGCCGCGCGCGTCAACGACGCGATGGCCAGGCACGAGCCACCGGCGACGAACACCGCACGCAGCTCGTCGGCGAGGCCCGCCGGGGCGTACAGCTTGGCCACGCGGGGGCTGCGGGTCAGCTCCCCGTCGGTCGCTTCGGCCAGGCTGGCGACCGGGTCGACCCGCCGGGCCAGGTCGGTGAACTTGTTGAAGTCCGGGTCGGCGAGTTCGTTGTCCCAGAACGGCCCGCAGTCGTCCGGCGAGAACCCTTCGACCACCCCGCCGGAGGGCAGCAGCGTCTCCGGATCGACCGACATCACAGCCCCTGCGGAGAACCGCGCGACCTCGTGGAGCGCGAGGACGAGCTCCGCACAGACCTCGCGGACCCCGAGGTCACGCTCGTCGGCAGCCAGCAACCGGTCCCTGGCTCGGGTGTACCCCGCCGCTCCCACCCCATCTCCGAACGTCGTCCGGTCCCCCTCGCTGACGCTAGCTGGGCGCGGGCGCGTCGACCACCCCCTCATCTGCGGGGGTTCACCCCCCTCATGCTGCGTCCCCGGAACCCGTGGTTGCGGGATAGCTGCCCCGTGGACCGCTCCGTAGCGTCGACCGCCCCTCGATGAGCGGAGGAACCGTGGGACAGCGAGGAACGAAGGCCACCCTAGGTGGGTACCGACGGGTCATCACCAGCGTGGCGACCGCGGGGCTGCTGCTGAGCGCGTGCGCCGGCAGCGACGATGGCGCCGACACCGCAGCGGCGGCCGCCACCGAAGCCGGTGCCCCGGTGTCCGCCGATGGCGGGGCAGCTGACGGGGTGGCCACCGGTACCGAAGGTGGAGGCGACGACGTGGACGGCGCTGCGGTCGAGGTGGTCCTGCGCGACTTCTCGTTCGATGGATTGCCGGGGACCGTCCCCGCTGGGACCCGACTGACGGTCATCAACGGGGCCGAACGGGAGCTGCACGAACTCGTCGCGTTCCGCCTGCCCGACGACGAGGACCGCTCGGTCGCCGACCTGGCGAGGTTGTCACCACCGGAGCTGATGGCCGCGCTCGGTGAGCCGGCGACGGTCCTGCTGGCCGAGCCGGGCGGACCGACCATCCCAGCCGTCGGTGACGGGACGCTGACCGAGCCGGGCCGCTACGCCGTCATGTGCTTCATCCCGACCGGGATCGATCCAGCGACCTACCTGGAGGCCGCAGCAGCATCCGAGGACGGCCCACCCGACGTCGGCGGTGGTCCGCCCCACTTCGTCCACGGGATGCACGCCGAGCTGACCGTCGAGTGACGCGCCGCGTCCGTTCCGGGGGCAGCGCACGCCGCCTCCACATCCGCCACGCCCACCATCATCGAGCGAGGGAGACCCGATGACCACCCCGACATCAGCCGGACGCCGCCTGCGGTGGACCGGAACCGCCACGGCACTCACGCTCGTCACCATCGCGACCGCTGCCGGCGGCGCCGCTGCCGTCGGCTTCGGTGACGACATCCCGGCCGATCACCGCGCCGGCGTCGGTTTCGTCGCCGAGTCCGGTATCACCCTCGGCTG
The DNA here is from genome assembly GCA_964433685.1 of uncultured Actinomycetota bacterium. Lineage (GTDB taxonomy): Bacteria > Actinomycetota > Nitriliruptoria > Nitriliruptorales > Nitriliruptoraceae > Nitriliruptor. The sequence continues at coordinate 19,711 of CAYSTY010000010.1, forward strand.
CGGCGACGGCACCGACTTCTGCCCGGCCGATCCGGTCACACGCGCCCAGCTGGCGACGTTCCTGCACCGTCTGTCGGGGCACGCCCGCGGGGTCGACCCGTCGGTCGACGCCGCGACCGTCGGAGGGCTCAGCGCCGATCAACTCCGTGGGCAACGAGGGGAGCCAGGTCCTGCGGGCGCCGACGGCGCCGTGGGTCCACAGGGCGAACCCGGGAAGGACGGTGCACGGGGCGAACCGGGGCCAGCCGGACCGCAGGGCGAGCAGGGTCCGGCCGGTCCGCAGGGCGAGCAGGGCGAGCAGGGACCCGTGGGTCCCGCCGGCCCAGCGGGAGGAGAACCGGGACCGCAGGGCGAGCGAGGTGAGCAGGGCGAGCAGGGACCCGCAGGCCCGGCCGGCCCGGCCGGCCCGGAAGGCGAACAGGGCCCGGCAGGCCCGGCTGGCCCGGAAGGCGAACAGGGCCCCGCTGGTCCGGCAGGCCCGCAGGGTGAGCAGGGCGAGCAGGGCGAGCAGGGACCCGCAGGACCCGAGGGAGAGCAGGGACCCGCAGGCCCGGCCGGCCCGGCCGGCCCGGGCGGCCCGGTCGGCCCGGAAGGTGAACAGGGCCCCGCTGGTCCGGCAGGCCCGCAGGGTGAGCAGGGCCCGGCCGGCCCCGAGGGTGAGCAGGGCGCCCAGGGACCCGCGGGCCCGGCAGGTCCGGCCGGCCCGCAGGGTCCGGCCGGTGAGGTCGACACCGAGGAACTCGAAGCGCTGATCGAGACGCTGGTCGCCGACGCGGTCGAGGACGAGGTCGGTGCACTGCAGGGACGGATCGCCGACCTCGAGGACCAGGTCACCTCGCTCCAGAACGACCTCGCCACGCTGACCTCGCTGCTGGCCGGCGTGGACCGCGACGGCGACACGCTGGTGTTCAGCGGGATGAACGTGCGGATCGTCAACGGTGACACCGAGGCAGGGACCGCCTCCACGAACGGGCTGGGCAACCTCATCGTCGGCTACGACGAACCACGCCCGAGCGCCGCCGGGGGCACCTCCCCGACCGATCGTGGCGGGTCGCACAACCTCGTCGTCGGTACTCGGCACCACTACCCCAGCTACGGGGCGCTGCTGGCCGGCTGGAACAACACCGCCAGCGGGGAGTACACGTCGGTGACGGGCGGGTGGGGCAACACCGCGAGCGGTGATTGGTCGACGGTGACCGGCGGCAACGGCAACAGCGCCAGCGCCACCCTCTCGTCGATCGCCGGCGGTACGCACAACAGCGCCGAACGGTCCTTCACGTCGGTGCTCGGCGGCTACCAGAACACCGCCCTCGCCAGCTACGCGACGGTGTCCGGCGGACAGAACAACACCGTCCAGGGCAACTACTCGGCCATCCTCGGCGGCAACGGCATCATCCTGGACGTCGAGCACGGCACGTCCCCCTGATGCAGGGACCCACCCGTCCGCGGCGACCGTGGCCGCGGACGGGTGCGCCCCACCCACCATCGGATCCCGGGATCCGGGGGTGGGCCGGCGACCACCTACGCTCGTGCCATGGCCGAGAGCGGACAGCACCTACGGGCGTTGGTCGCCGGCTGGCCGACACTCGTCCGCTCGCGCCGGGTGGATGATGACCGGCTGCGGGTGGTGCGCTCAGGGGCAGGGGGCCGATCCGTTGCTGCTGCCGTCCGCGGTCGTTGCCGGGTCGAGCTCGATCCTGACGGTGCCGTCGTCGACGGTGCGCACCAGCGCCAGGCCACCGGCCGTCTCGTAGGGGACGGAGGGGGCCCACCGAAGCTGGTGTTCGTCTCCGATCCGTAGTCCTGGTCTGGCCGGCTGTCGACCTCCGTGATGCCGTATCTCCCGCCGCTCGCGTCCGGGGCCTCGAGTTCGAACATGACCTGCCGCATGCCGAGCGCCCGCACCGTGACGCCGGCGCGCCTCGGAAGGTCGCCGGACAGGTCGATCGGTTCCGCATCGGCCCAGCCCATCACCTCACGGGCGAACCGGGTCGCGACCTCGCTGGGATGGCCGTTCGCCGACCACAGGTGGTCGGGACCGAGTTCGAAGGTCCGGTCGGTCAGGGACCCGTGGCGGAGCTGCGACCTGCCAGCGGCGCGTTCGGCATACAGCCGGTGACCTGGGGATCCCGGGCGGTCTCTACCGATCGACACACGGGTCTCGTCGTGTCAGTTGCCTCGAGCATCCACCCGATCGCGGTCCCGACGTCCAGCCACCGAGCCGATCGCAACCAGCAGCGCTGCGCTCAGGGCCCCGGCTCCCGCGAACCCGACTCCCTGGCTCTGCTCCGGACCGAACCCACACGGAACGACGTAGCCGACGTAGGAGAAGCACTCCGGCGGGTCCGAGTCGTTGCCGTACACCGGCATCAGGAGGATGAAGGCCACCAGAGCCCCGAGCACGGCGGCCAGCACGGTGGTGCGCAGACGCTTCACAACTCCTGCCTTCCTGGACGTGTCGACCGCTCGGCGCGCGAGTGCGACTCGACATCGAGTGGGACGCCGCCGAGAACCTCGCAGTTCCGAGCTTCACCGACTGGCAGGGGTTGACGCGCACCGGCCTCGTCTGGGCACACGCGGACGGCCGCCCGGTGCATCCCAAGACCTTCTACAAGCGGTTCCGGAAGCTGAGCTCCGAGGCGGGTCTCCCGGCCATCAGGTTGCCAGATCGTTGCCACGAACCGCTTCGGAGGCCGTAGAACGCAGAGAACCGGCCACTGGGGCCGGTTCTCCGGGTGGGGCGTGC
>CAYSTY010000011.1:0-21788 GCA_964433685.1 uncultured Actinomycetota bacterium
GCGAACTCGAGCCGTTGGCGTCGGGAGCGGGTCTGGAACGGATCGATGAGCTGCGCCTCCTGACGGTGTCGCTCGAGGACGTCACGGGGTCGCTGACCCCGTCCGGCCGGGTCCGGCGGGACGTCATGCTCTCGGAGGCACGATCGGGCTCGGACGCCCGTGCCACGCAGGCATCGCCTGAGCTGACCGGACGCTGATCCGCCCTGTCGGATGTACCCGTCCCAGGATCGTGATGCGTTGACGCCCGTCAACGCCAGTCTCGTAGGTCGTGCGTCAGCACGACGAGGAGGAACGAACCACATGATCAACCGTCATCTCCGCCGGTACGTCGCTGCTGTCGGCGGCCTAGCACTGTTGCTATCGGCGTGCGGAGGCGACTCTGGCTCCGGTGCGGCTGAGGACACCGCAGCCCCGTCCGGCGAGGCAGCCCAGGACGGCGGGGTGCCGGACGCGCCTGCCGAAGGTGTCACGTCCGATGCGATCAAGATCGGTTGGATGGGCGACGCGACCGGACCGACCGCGTCCCTCCAAGCCGTGAACCTCAGCGGGACGGAGGCGTACTTCGAGAAGGTGAACGCCGAAGGCGGTGTCCTGGGTCGCCAGTTGGATCTCGTCGTCAAGGACGATGAGTACTCCGCGGAGATGGCGGTCGCGAACTTCCAGGCCCTCCTCAACGACGATGAGGTGCTGGCGATCACCAACGTGGGTGGCTCGCACATCCAGGACGCCGTCGCTGCGGATGCGGAACGCGTGGGCATCCCCCTCGTCGCGCTGACCCAGACCACGAACGCGGGGCTCGAGAACGAGTACCTGTTCCACACGATCGCGCACTACGCGGACCAAGCAGACGTGATCATCGCGCGGATCGAGGACGCACTCGGGGACATCGCGGATGCTCGTGTCGCGGTCGTCCACATCCAGGTCCCATCCGCTGAGGAGTTCGCCGGCTACGTGGAGTCGAAGCTCCAGGAGGCCGGTGGAACCCACCTCGGTGCCCTCAGCATGGAACCCGCGGAGGTCAACGCGCAACCCATCGTCAGCCAGCTCCAGGGGATGCTCGACGATGGACTCAACTACCTGGTGATGACCGGTTCGCCCGGTAACGCACTGACCCTGATCAACGGGCTGGCGGACGCTGGCATGGATCTGCCGATCATCGGGACGCACGGCATCGCTTCGCTGAACGTGTTCGCTGAAGGACCTTCGAGCTACATCGACAACGTCGAGGCGATCCACTCGTTCGTCACCGCTGACGACGAGGGGCCCGGCGCCGCCGAGATCCGTGACTTCATCGAAGGTGACGGATCGGCCTACGCCGGGAACGCCGTCCACAGCGGCTTCACCCAGGGTTGGGTGGCTGGGTCCATCATCCACCAGGCGTTGGAACGCGCCGCGGAGACCGGGACCGTGGACCGTACGTCGTTCCACACCGCCCTCCAGGGCACCTTCGACGCGCACGGGCTGACCTGTGACGTGGACTGGTCGGAGGCCAACCATTCGCCGTGTGCTGTCCCGTTCGGTTCCGACGGGGAGTCGATGATCTCGATCGGTGATTTCGAGCAGTGGGCCGAGCACATCAAGGGCGTGTACGGAGACCAGTGAAACGGCTCGTCTCGGCGGCCGAGCAGCAGCTCGGCCGTCGGGCGCAACGGAGGTGAACGGTGCGCGACCTGTCCATCAACGACCGGTTCGAGAGTCGGCTCGACGCCGAGGTCGCCGCGAACGTCCTGGCGTCACCGGTCCGCGACCTCACCGACATCAGCGCCGCTCGACGCGCCGCGGCGGCCCTGCTCGCAGCGGCTGGCACCTTCGCTCTGTCGCCTGGCGTGGAGGTCGAGGACCACCGTGTGCCCGGCACGCGGACACGGGTACGCATCTACCGACCCGAAGGTGTCGTCGCGGCACTCCCCGCACTGGTGTGGATCCACGGTGGTGGCTACGTCATGGGTAGCGTCGAGCAGGATGATCTTCGCGCGAGCCGGATCGCGCGCGAGCTGACCTGCGTCGTCGCGTCGGTCGACTGGGATCCTGCGCCTGAGAACCCCTTCCCGGACCAGTTCGACCAGTGTTTCGATGCCCTGAGCTGGGTGCAACGCGCGGCGGGCGAGTTGGGTGTCGATCCGGCCCGCGTAGCGGTCGGGGGGGCCAGTTCCGGTGGCGGCACCGCCGCCGCCCTCGCGCAGAAGGCGGCTGCCACAGGCGAGGTGGCGCTCGTCGGTCAGCTCCTGCTGTACCCGATGCTCGATCACCGAGGTCGGACGCGGTCGAGCCAGCTCGACCACCCGCGGGTCTGGAACCGCTCGGTGAACCAGGTCGCGTGGCGCGCCTACCTCGGCGATGCGATCGCCGAGCCGCCCCGGTTCGCCGTGCCCGCGCTCACCGAGGACCTCGGCGGACTCCCACCGGCCATGTTGGCGGTCGGCGAGCTCGACCTGTTCCGGGACGAGACGGTCGAGTACGCGCGACGGCTGATGGAGCGCGGTGTGGGCGTCGACCTGCACGTCTACCGCGGTGCGCCCCACAGCTTCGACGCGATCGCCCCCCGGGCGACGGTGTCGGAACGGCTCCACGCGGACTGCACGGCGAACCTGGGGGCGTGGTTCGGAGGGGACCGTCCCAGCATCGCCAGCACGACAACGGATCGGAATGACGGTTGAGCAACGCTTCATCGGACGACCGGATCCGCTCCGGACTGGAGCGCTGGTTGCGCGAGTGGACCGGTCAGGACGTGACCATCGACCGGCTCAACTCGCACACCGAAGGCTTCTCCTGGCACACCTACACGCTGACTGGTCACCAGGCCGACAACGAGCCGGTGCGGCTGGCGATCCGGCGGGAGCCCGAGGACGGGCTCCTCGCGCCGTACGACGTCGAACAGCAGTACGCGCTGCACCGCGAGGTGTACGCGTCCGGGCGCGTCCCCGTCCCGCGTCCGATCGAACTGGAGCTGCGACCCGAGTTCCTCGGGATGCCCTTCTACGCCATGGAGCTACTGGACGGTGTCGTCCCGGTTCCGTGGAACCCCGATGATCCGCGGGCGTTCCCCGACACGCAGGCACGGCACAGGATCGGTCGACAGTTCGTGGAGATCCTGGCTCGGGTCCACGAGATCCGGTGGCAAGGCACCGCGCTCGAAGGGCTGTCACAGGCTCGAACCTCCGATGACGCAGCTCTCGAGCAGCTCGAGCACTGGGAGCGGTACTACAGCCGAGCCGTACTCGTCGAGCTGCCCTACCTGCGGCGTGCCATCGCGTGGCTGCGACGCAACGTCGTGACTTCGGGCCGTCTCGGCCTCGTCCACGGCGACTTCCGCCTCGGCAACTTCATGGTCGCCGATGGCGCGATCAACGCCGTGTTCGACTGGGAGCTGACGCACCTATCGGATCCCGTGGAGGACATCGCCTACTGCGGGCTTCGGCTGTTCCGCGGCCGTTCCTCGAAGCTGTCGAACCTGTTGGAGAAGGAGGAGTTCTTCACCCGTTACGAGGAACTGACCGGGCTCGTGGTCGATCCCGACGTCTTCCGCTGGTGGACCGTCCTCAGCTACGTGAAGGCGTCCGCTTCCCACATCCGAGCGACACAGGCGTTCCGATCCGGCGCGACCGACGATCTGCGGCTGGCTGCCATGGGCCACCAGGTCCACCACGTGCTCCGCGGTCTGCTCGCCGAGTCGATCGTCTGACCGAGATCCGTCCGAGCGGAAGAGGAGGCGTCGTCATGCTCCAGGACTCCCCACAGCGGTTGCTCGAAGCCATCGCGAGACAGCTGCACGAACTCACCGACGTGGTCGCCCACGACGAAGTCGTCGTCGGTCAGCTGCGTGCAGCGATCGAGTTGCTGGGGAACCTCGCCACACGTGTGGGCTGGGACCCGACGTACCTCGCCGATATCGACCGGCGGGCTCGCGCGGTGATCGAGCTCGATCCGGACGGTCCGACCAACGTGACCGCGTCGGATGCGTCCGAGACCATCGAGGAACGCGTGCGGCGTCGCCTGCGGGAGGTGGCCGTGCTCCTCGAGCGCAGCGGTACGGAACCGGATCTGCCCACCGACCTGCGCGACGCTCTCGAGGAGTTCGCCGGCTGGCACGAGGAGCAGGAGCTCACGCGGCTGCGGTCCGCGAGCTTCGGGGCTCCGCCTGAGCGGTGACCTGTAGCCACCCGTGTCCGACCACCAGACCCGTACGAAGCCAGACGAAGGAGACCCGCATGACCCTCTCCATCAACGAGGACTTCCCGCACCCCGTCCCGCACGAAGCGTTCATGATGTGGAAGGAGAACTGGTGCTTCTCTGGGATCGACACCGAGCATCGGCTCGGTGTCGTGTTCCACTTCTCGCTGCGCCCGACCCGTGACGAGGGCATCTTCACCGCGAAGTTCGTGATCGACGGCGAGGAGTACCGTTCGGTCCAGCGCAGCCCCATCCCCCGCGACGTGACCGAGCTCGTACCCGTCTCCAACGGGGACCTCGAGCTCGAGGTCCTCGAGCCGCACCGACGGTTCCGGGTGACCTACCAGGGCGAGAAGATCCGGGCTGACATCCAGTTCGAAGGTCGCTTCGAGCCGTGGGACTTCCGCGAAGGTGTCAAGACCGGGAGTCCGACGGCGATGGGTGAGTACGGGCGGACCGTCTTCCACTTCCCGCACTACGAGCAGGGCCTGATCATGTCGGGCACCGTCGAGATCCTCGATGGGGACGAGCCGCGGGTACTCGAGGTCGCTGGCTTCGGCAACCGCGACCATTCGTGGGGATGGCGCAACGACCACCTGTTCATCTCCCACCACTGGATCAACCCCAACTTCGAGGACCGGTTCCTCCAGGGCACCAGCATGTTCGAGTCGACCTACCCCGAACCGAAGTTCGGTGGTTTCGAAGCTCGGGAGAGCGGCAACGTCGGGGTCGTGCACATCGACATGTCGGACGCGTACTGGCTCGAGAAGGAGAACGAGCCGATCGGGCCGCTCGACCGCGATTGCACCTACGTCCTGACGCTCGGTTCCGGAGAGAAGCGCCGCCTCACCGCGCACCTCAGCACCGCCTACGGACAGGCGTCGCTGAACTTCCGTTCCAGGGACCGCAGCAAGGCGTACCAGGACATCCAGATCTTCTGCGACTGGTCGTTGCCCGATGAGGGGTTGACCGGGACCGGGATCCTGGAGATCGGCAAGCGCCTGCGTGGCCCGGGTGTCGCTGACCTGATCTGACGACGACCACCGGTCGGATCCGAGCGGTCCGGCCGGTGGTGCACCCACATGACCGACGACAGGAGGCGCACGTGTCGCACCTCGCCGACCAGGCAACCACGGTCAGTCAGCTCCTCGCTTCCCGTGCCGCGACCGATCCGCAGCACGTAGTGATGACTCTCGAGGAGCGCAACCTCACCTTCGCGGAGCTCGACGAGCTCGCCAACCGCATGGCAGCAGCGCTGCAGAGCCTGGCAGTCGCTCCCGGTAGTCACTGCGGCATCATGTTGCCCAACGGGCTGCCGTTCATCACCGCCTGGTTCGGTAGTGGCCGTGCGGGGTGTGTGGACGTACCGGTGAACGTCAGCCTGCGCGGCGTGCTGCTGCAACACCAGTTCGCAGTCGCGCAGGTCCACGTCATCGTTACCGACCTCGAGGGGTTGCGGCGCATCCGTGAGATCGCGGACGGGTTGCCCGACCTGCGGCACGTCATCGTCGACGGGAGCCCTCAGCCGCACGTCGACGACCGGTTCTCCATCCACTCGATGGAGACGCTCCTGGCCCGAGCCGCTGCGCCCGAGAAGGTCGTCGCCGACCCTCGTGACCCCGCGCAGATCATGTTCACCTCGGGCACGACGGGACCGTCGAAGGGGGTCGTTCGCTCGCACCACGCCGATCTCGTGATGGCCAACAAGACCATCGACATCATGGGCTACGAGCCGGGGGAGGTGCTGTACACGGCCTTCCCGCTCTTCCACCTCAACGCCAAGTTCAACAGCGTCGTCCCGGCCATGTTGCTCAGAGGTCGGGTGGTCCTGCGGCAACGCTTCTCCGCCTCCAAGTTCTGGTCGACCTGCCGCGAGGAGGGCGTGACGGCCTTCAACTTCATGGGGGCGATGCTCACCATCCTGATGAAGCAGCCAGAGAGCCCGGACGATCGCGACCATGCCGTCCGGTGCGCGTACGGGGCGCCTGCGCCGATCTCCATCTTCGAACCGTTCGTCCGCCGGTTCGGGGTCGACCTCGTGGAGGTGTGGGGCTCGACGGAGCTTGGGATCGCGACCCACAACTCGGTGGGCGAGATGCGGCCGGGCTACTGCGGCCGGCCGGCCGAGTACTACGAGGTCGCGGTCCACGACGAGGACGACCTCGAGGTGCCGGACGGTGTCGAGGGGGAACTGTGCGTCCGGCCGCGGCAGCCGTCGGTGATGTTCTCCGGGTACCACGGGATGCCGGAGGCGACGCTCGAGTCGGTACGGAACCTGTGGTTCCACACCGGTGACCGGGGTGTCAGGGAGGACGGGTACTTCCGCTTCGTGGACCGGATGAAGGACTCGATCCGGCGTCGCGGCGAGAACATCTCCTCCTGGGAGGTGGAGCGCGTCATCCTCGCTTCGGAGAAGGTCGCCGAGGCGGCGGTGATCGGGGTCCCGTCGGAGCTGACCGATGAGGAGGTCATGGCGGTCATCGTCGCCATCCCAGGTGTCGAGCTCGCCCCGGAGGAGATCCTCGACCACTGCCAGGATCAGCTGCCGCACTTCGCGGTCCCGCGGTACGTCAAGTTCGTGGCCGAGCTGCCGAGAACGCCCTCGAACCGCGTTGAGAAGTACCAGCTGCGTGGTGCCGAGGTGTGGCGTTCGGCGTGGGATCGCGAGGAGCACGGCTACGTGGTCGCTCGGACGTGAGGGAGCGTGGCCCGTCGCGGGCGGCGGGCCTGTCGTGGAGCTCGTGCCGGGTGTCACGGTTCAGCGGGTTCGTCGGTGGGGACCGTCCCCACCGAGGTGGAGAGGAAGTGGGAGCATGCGCTGCACGACGAGGTACGGACGTACGGTCGCAGCACTCGCCGCGGTGAGCCTCGTGGCCGCCGCGTGTGGGGGTGGTGACGGGAACGGTGATGACGGGGACGCCCCGGGGGAGGAAGTCGCGGCCGACGGCGAGAACGACGCCGGGCAGGCCGCCGGCGGCGAGGTGCCCGACTCACCCGACGATGGAGTGACCGCGGACGCGATCAAGGTCGGGTGGATGGGTGACGTCACGGGAGCGACCGCGTCGGCCCAGGTCATCAACCTACGGGGCATCGAGGCCTACTTCGAGAAGGTGAACGCCGAAGGTGGCGTGCTCGGTCGGGAGCTCGAGCTGATCGTCAAGGACGACGAGTACGCGGCCGAGACGGGCGTGGCCAACTTCCAGCAGTTGGTCAACGACGACCGCGTGCTGACCATCACGCAGCTCGGTGGTTCCCACGTCGTCGACGCCGTCCTCGGGGACGCCGAGCGCTTCGGCATGCCGCTGGTCGTCGCGGGCCAGACGACCAACACGAGCCTCGAGAGTCCGGTCGCGTACCACCTCATGTCGCACTACTTCGACCAGGCGGATGTCGCCGTCGCCCGCATGATCGACGACGTCGGGTCACCCGACGACCTGCGGGTCGGGGTGGTGCAGCTCGAGGTTCCTTCGGGTGACGAGTGGAACCTGGGTGTCGAACGCGCCCTCGAGGCGCAGGGCGGCACCTACCTCGGCCGGCTGACGATCAGCACCGCCACTCCCGACGAGGGATCGTTCGTCGGCGGTGTTCGCCAGCTCATCGACGAGCAGGACATGAACTACATCGCGGCGCACATCGCTCCTGCGCAGGGACTGTTCGTGGTGAACAACCTCTCCGCAGCTGATCTCGACGTGCCGGTCGTCGGGATGCAGGGCATGGCGAGCCTGAACATCTACCAGGAGGGTGCAGACGATCAGCTCGAGCGGACCGAAGGGGTCCACACCTTCCTCACCTACGCGGACGAGAGCGAGGGAAGCGCCGAGATCGCGGAGTTCCTCGAGGGCGAAGGATCGGGTTACACGGCGGACGCGGCCCACATCAACTTCAGCGCGGGCTGGTTGACGGGCATGGTCGTCCACCAGGCGATCGACCGTGCCGCCGAGACCGGCGAACTGACGCGAGCGTCCTTCCTGGAGGGGCTGCGTGGACCCATCGACACCGCCGGTCTGACGTGTGAGATCGACTGGACCGATGCGAACTCGAACCCGTGCGCGGCACCGTTCACCTCCGACGGTGAGAACATGCGGATCGTCGGATCCTTCGAGCAGTGGCGCTCCGTCATCACCGGGGACTACGACTACTGACACGCGGCACGCGGCGCCCTCCTCCCGCGTGAGGAGGGCGCCGATCCGGACGCGAACGGCCCGCGAGGTCGTCGAAGCAGAGGAGCGAGCAGGTGCTGGTGTGCGAGATCGTCGCGAAGTACATCGCGGACAGCGCGATCGACGTGCAGTTCGGTGTCGTCGGCGAGGGCAACCTGGCGGTGGTCACCGCGCTCCACGAGCTCGGGGTCCGCTACGTCCCGGCACGGCGTGAGGATGCCGCTGTCGGGATGGCTGACGGCTGGGCCCGTCGTCGACCGGGACGCGTCGGCTTCGCCAGCGTCACCAGCGGTCCCGGGCTCACCAACACCGTCACATCCCTCGTCGAAGCCGCTCGGCGCCACAGCTCCATCGTCGTGCTCGTCTCCTTGACGCCACCGAGTGCGCTGCACCACCCGCAACGTCTCGATGCCCAGGCGATGGTCGCGACGACCGGAGCCGGGTGGGTCGAGCTCCGGAGCCGCCAGCACCTCGCGCGAGACGTCCACTCGGCCTTCCGCGGTGCCGCGGTCGAACGGAGGCCGTACGTGCTGGCTCTCCCACAGGACCTGCTCTACCTCGAGGTCGACGACCTCCTGCTCACCGGCGAGCTCCCAGAAGCGGTCCCGGAACCGCTGGCCTCGATCGGTAGAGCGCACCCCGACCCGGACCGCATCGACGCTGCCGCGGACGAGATCGCACGGGCGATGCGACCGTTGGTGGTCGCCGGCCGGGGCGTCTTCGATGCCGACGCCGAACAGCAGGTGACCGAGCTCGCCGAACGGCTCGGCGCCCCACTCACCACGACGATCCTCGGTCGGGGGATGTTCCGTGACCACCCCCAGCACGTCGGGATCTTCGGCGGCTTCTCCACCGAACACGGTTCGGAGATCATCCCTGGAGCGGACCTGGTCATCGCACTCGGTTGCTCCCTCAACCCGTGGACGACGATGCAGGGTGAACTCCTCGACGGAGCACGCCTCGTGCACTGCGACCACGACCCTCGGAGCATCGGGTGTTGGAACCGACCCGACGTCGCCATCGTCGGCGATGCCCGGGTGACCGCGACCGCGCTCCTCGACGCCGTGGGCGCGCGGCGTGAGCCGTGGGCACGTCCTGAGACGTCGTCCGCGGGTGCCGACCCCGCCACAGCCGCGCCCTTGGCGACCGTGGACGTGGCGCGTTCCCTCGCGACCACGCTCCCTCCTGACGTGACGTTGGCGTTCGACTCCGGCCACGCGATGGGGGATCTCATCCCGCGCATCCCCGTCAGCGGGCCCGAACGGTTCATCTACGGCCTCCACGCGGGTGCGATCGGACTCGGGATAGGGCTCGGCATCGGTGCCGCCGTGGCCGCCGCGCCTGAGTGGACGGTCCTGATCACCGGCGACGGTGCGCTCACGATGTCCGCGCAGGAGTTGGACACCGTCCGGCGGCTCGCGCTCCCTCTGGTGATCGTGGTCGTCGACGACGGTGCGTACGGCGCCGAGATCCACTACAGCGCGACCCGGGGCATCCCCGACACCCACGCGTACACCGACAACCCAGATTTCGTCACGCTGGCGGAGGGGTTCGGCATCCCCGGCCGCCGTGTCGAGCGCCTCGGTGACCTCGCATCGATCGGTGAGCTGATCGGTGGTCCTCCGGGCCCCGTGCTCGTGCACGTCCCCGTCGCGCCCGAGCCCATGAACCGCTGGTACGGCGCGTTCGCCTCAGGGATCGCTCGCGCGAGGTGGTCGGGACTGGCCGGTTGAGGGCTCGTGCCTAACTCGGACGGTCATCGGGGGGGAGCGAGACCTGCGCCGTGCCAGCGAGGACTCGAGCACCGTCCCCCTCGCGGTCGAGCCACACATCGCAGGTCACGAGACGGGCGTCGTCCGCGACATCCATGGCGGTCACGGTGCCGCCAGCGGTGACCACATCGTCGGCGAAGACGTTGCCACGGAACCGGACCGTCAGGCGGCGCAGCGCTCCGGGGTCGCCGCCGGCCCACGCGACGAGGACGTTCATCACGTAACCGATGTTGATCGGGCCCTGGTTCACGACGCGGTCACCGAGGCCGATCGCCTCGACCGCGGCGACGTCCCAGTGGATCGGGTTGGGATCGCGCAGCAGTGCTGCCATGGTCTTCATCGGCTGCGCGTCGACCTCGTAGCGGATGGGGGGCAGCATCGTTCCGACCTGGATGTCAGCCACGGGGCGTCCTCCGCGGGTAGATGTAGGCGTTGGCGACCCGGCCGACCCGGTGTCCGTCCGCATCGGTGAGGGTGATCTCGACGGTGACGATGTCGAACGTCCCGCTCCCGCCCTCCTTGCGCACGATGTCGGTGATGGTGGACCGGACCGTCAACGTCTCGTCGGCACGCAGCGGTCGGACCTGTTCCAGGTCGGTCTCACCGATCATGGGACCGTCCTCCGCGGTCGCCCCGACCAGGTCCCACAGCTCCCCGATCTCGTAGCCGACCCCGACCAGGGTCGACAGGAAGACGTGGATCGGGTGGAGACCCTCGCCGGTCGTGGTGGTCCCGAGACAATCCGCCGTGAGCCAGGCTTCGTACGGCCGCACGCGGTAGGTGCCGACCGGCAACTCGGCGCCGAGCAGCCGTTCCCGCAGGTCCTCGAGCTCGATCAACCGGAGTTCCGGACGGTCGGAACCTCGGAGCGGCTCGCCGTGTCTCGGTCGCGAGGTGGGTCGAGATCGAGCACCTCCGGCCGGTCGAGCGGGAGTTCGGCGAGCAGGTGCTTCTGGATCCGTTCCGACGGCGTCTTCGGGAACGAGTCCCTGACCTCGACGTAGCGCGGGACCATGAACTTCGGCAGGTTGTCCCGCAGCCAGGTCTCGAACGCGTGGGGTTCGAAACCGTCGCGCACCACCACGTCCAACTTCACGTCGTGCTCACCGAGCTCCGAGGGGACGCCGTACACCGCGGCCTCCAACACGTGCTCGTGTGTGAGGACCACGAACTCGACCTCGGGGGCGCTGATGTTCTCGCCGCGCCGTCGGATCCGTTCCTGCATCCGGCCGTGGAAGTGCAGCAGTCCGTCCTCGTCGTAGGAGACGAGGTCGCCGGTGTGGAAGGCGAAGTTGCGGAAGGCTTCGGTCGTCGCATCGGGTCGCTTGTAGTAGCCGAGCGCCATCCCGTGCGGCACGAGGCACCGGAGCACCAGCTCGCCACGTTCGCCCGGTGGCAGCATGCGGTCGTCCTCGTCGACCACGCCCCAGTCCATCCAGGTCGCGACGTACCCGAGGGTGTCCAACGGCACGTCGGGCAGCATGTCCTTGCGCATCGGCATCGGTTCGATCTCGGTCATCGCGTAGCCCTGCCAGATGATCCGCACGTCGAAGCGCGCCTCGAACGTCTCCTTCTGGATCGGCGGTACGCACCACAGGTGCTCCATGCGGTGCTCGGGGACCTCCTCGGTGGCCTTCAGGACCATGGCTGCCATGGGGCCGAGGATGATCCCTCCCGTCGCGCCGTCGTCGGCGACCTGCCGCCAGAAGCGGCTCGCCGAGAACTTGGATTTCAGGTGGGCCACGGCGCCGACGTGCATGACCGAGTTCGCGATCAGGTGCAGCGCCGCCGAGTGGTACAGCGGCAGCGGCGTGGTGAGCACGTCATCCGGTGTGCGCTCGAGACCATCGGTGACCGTGGCGGAGTAGAGGTAGAGGAAGTGGTGCGGGTACATCGCACCCTTGGCGCGTCCTGTGGTGCCGGAGGTGTACATCAGCATGCACAGCTCCGACGCGTGCGGCTCGAAGCCGGACGGTTCGGACGAGGTGCCGGCCAGGAAGGTCTCCTCGGCGATCACCTCGGCACCGTGGATACGGTCGGGGATGGTCTCGCCGTCGCCGTCGCCGTCGCCGACCACGACCACGACCTCGACCGCGTGCAGGGTGGTCAGGGACTCGAGGCGCTCGAGCAGGTCGGCCCGCACCACGAGGACCTTCACGTCCGAGTGTTCGATCACGTACTCGAGCAGCGGTCCGCGCGCGTCGGCGTTCAACGGGACCGCGACGCCCTCCGCAGCCATCGCACCGTAGAAGACCGGCATGAACGAGGGCTCGTTGCGCAGGAGGAGACCGACGTGCGCGCCCGTACCCACCCGGCGACGCAGCGCGTCCGCGACCTGGTTCGTGCGCGCGTACGCCTGCCCGTAGGTCAGCCGCTCCTGGCTGTCGAACACCAGCCAGTCGCGATCGGGTCGTTCGCGCGCCGCGTCGGCGAGCACGTGGAGCATCGTCCGCTCCGCGTAGGGTCGCGAGAGGTAGATCGGGCCGAACTCGTGCCCCGTCCCGCGGTAGAGGCCGAGGTTGCGATCGGTGAGGTCCTGGGTGTCTGCCACGGTCAACCCCCCACGGGGAACGGGCCGCCGGCGAACCAGCGGTCGAAACCTGGCTCGCGTGCGCGGTCGACGAGTTCGATCAGCGGCCCCGTCGGGAGCCGGTGGTACGCGAATCCGGTCGCCTCGTCATCCGCGCCGTCGTACGTGACCAGGCGCGGGGCGCCGGCGTCCTCGAGACGACGAGAACTGGCGGCGACGTCGTCGCACCACACACCGATGTGGTGGGCCGCAGCAGGACCACCGAGGCCACCAGGTGGCGGCTGCCAGACCGTGCCGGGCACGGCTTCGAGCAGCTCGAGCCGGTGGGGTCCCTCACGGGTGTAGGCGAACCGCAGGGTGGGCCGCAGCGGACCGTCGGGACCGCGGAGCGTCATCTCGCGTTCCTCGACCGGTGTCCAGGTCACCGCGAAGACCGCAGCGAGTTCGCGCATCCCGGCCTCGATGTCCGCGACCACGAACCCGGTGTGGAACACATCCGCCGAAGTCAGCACGGTCGACCTCCCGATCCCGCCGAGTCTCCCTGGCGCTTACTGTACAGTAAGTAGAGCGGGCGTCGCGGGCCGTGACGAGGGAACCCGGGCCGGTGTCCCGTCCTCGGTCTGGAGCCCACATGTCTGCACGTTCGTCTGGGTCAGCGTTCGATCCGCTGGTCCTGTCGGTGATGACCGCACCCGACGCCGGGTTCGAAGCGCGGGTGGAGGCCGCCGCCGCCGCCGGCTACCGCGGGATCGGGCTGCGGCCGGGGGATCGTCGGCGAGCCCACGACGCGGGCCACAGCGACGCCGATCTGCGGGCCATGCTGGCGGCGCACGCGCTCGAGGTGGTCGAGATCGATGTGCTCGTGGGCTGGGGGGCCGACGACGTCGCGGTCGCCAAGGCGCAGGGGCACGAACCTCGCATCTACGAACTGGTCGATGCGCTCGGTGGGCGGCATCTCACGGTGACCGGCGATCTCGAGGGTCCGGACGACCTCGTCGTCGAGCGGTTCGCCGGACTGTGCGACCGGGCCGCCGAGCACGGCCTGTCGGTGGCGCTCGAGTTCCTGCCGTGGACCGAGGTCCCCGACGCCGGTCGCGCGTGGTCGATCGTCGAGGCGGCGGGACGAGCGAACGGTGGCGTCCTCATCGATGCCTGGCACCACTTCCGGGGCGCGGACGACGAGTCGCTGCTGCGTGCCGTCCCGGCCGACCGCATCCTCGCGGTCCAGTTCGACGACGGCCGGCTGTCGGACGGTCCCCCGACCGAGGCGGAGACCTTCGAACGCGCGCTGCCAGGGGAGGGCGAGTTCGACCTCGTGCGCTTCCTCCGACTGCTCGCCGACCACGGGGTCGTGGCGCCCCTGTGCGTCGAGGTGATCTCGACCGAGATGCGGACCGCACCCACGGCGGAGGCCGCACGACGTTCGGCGGAGACGACCCGCGACGTCCTCGCCCGGGCCTTCCCCGCGGCGGTGGGGTGACGTCAGCTCGCGGTCAACCCGCCGTCGATGACCACGACGGACCCGGTCGTCCACGCTGACTCGTCGCTGGCGAGGTGGACGACCGTGCCCGCCACCTCATCGACCTTCCCGAGCCGACGGAGGGGGTAGCGTCGGGCGGCGCGGCGCATGAGGTCGTCGAGGTCCTCGTCACTCGATCCGAGCCCGGCGTCGCGGAAGGTGTCCTCCGTCAGCGGGGTGCGGACCGTCCCCGGGGTGATGACGTTGGCCCTCACGCCCTGAGGTCCGTACTCGACAGCCACCTGCCGGATGAGTCCGATGACGCCCGCCTTAGCGGCTGCGTAGGGTGCCAGGTTCCTCACGCCGACCAGGCCACCGATGCTCGATGTCGCGATCACGCTGCCGCCACCCGTGTCGAGGAGGTGCGGGAGCGCGGTCTTCACCGTCAGCCACACCCCGGTCAGGTTCACGGCCAGCACGTGGTCCCACTCCTGCCGGTCGGTACCGAGCGCGGTTCCAGCGCCGGGGACGCCAGCGTTGGCGAACACCGTGTCGAGGTGTCCGAAACGCTCGCGCGCCTGCACCGCGGCTGCCCGCAGGCTGTCCTCGTCGGTGACGTCCACCGACGCATGGCTGGCGTCCGCGCCACCTTCGGCCAGGGTCCGAGCGGTCGCGGCGGCGGCCGACCCGTCGATATCGAGACAGCAGACCGCCGCGCCCTCGGCCGCCAAGGCCGTAGCTGCGGCGCGACCGATGCCCCCACCGGCGCCGGTGACCAGCGCCACCTTGCCTTCTACGCGGCCCGGGCGTGTCGTCTCCACCATGGTGTCTCCGTCCCTCCGCAGCTAAACTACCGGACGGTTGGTTGCTTACCTACTAGTAAGTCATTATGCTGCCGGGCCAGGCTCCAACGTGGGGCCGCCGTGTCGAACGTCACGGACCGAGGGTCGGGAGAACCTCTGATGGGAACCTCACTGGGTCGCTCGAGGCGGCACCTGATCGTCTCGCTCGGGCTCGTTGCGGTGACGTTGGCTGCCTGCGGAGGTGGCGACGACGGTGCCGGCAGCGAGGCGACGGAGCCCGCGGATGCCGCAGCGGTCGAGAACATCGATGTCACGCTCCAGGCCCAGAGCTACCTCTCGGAGTCCGCAGCGCTGGGCCGTGTGGCAGCCTGGTTCTACGATGAACTCGAGTCGCGCACCGACGGTGCGGTCACGGTGGACGCGTTCTGGGACGGCTCACTCGTCGAAGCTCTCGGCATCCGTGACGCCGTCAGCGGCGGGCGTCTCGACATCGGTCAGGCCACGCACTCCTACCACCCGGAAGCCTTCCCGCTGACCAACATCACCGCGTTGCCGTTCGAGACCGACAACGTCCCGGCACAGACGGCCGCTCTGACCGCGCTCTACCACGATGACGAAGCCTTCCGTGCCGAGTGGGAGTCGCAAGGCATCCGTCTGATCAGCTTCCTCGCCGTGCCGCCTTCGGTGCTCGGGTCCTCGGAACCCATCGCCAGTCTCGACCAGCTCCAAGGTCAGCAGGTTCGGGGGGTCGACCGGTTCATCCCGGCGCTCGAGGCGATCGGCGCCAATCCGGTCTCGCTCACCGCGTTCGAGCTGTACGAATCGCTCGAACGTGGGGTCGTCAGCGCCTACACGGGGGTGCCGCTCGACGTGGTGGGCTCCCTCGGTCTGCACGAGGTTGCGCCGCACCTGGTCGACACTGGTCAGGGCAACTACTCAGGCGCCTACCTCGCCATGTCGCTGCAGGCGTGGGACTCACTGCCGGCCTCCGTGCAGGAGACCATCGACGAGATCGCCACCGAGCTGCCCGAGCTCGTTGGTCAGTACTACGCCGAGGGTGAGGACGTCGCCTGCACCGCTTTCGCTGATGCGGGTGGGAGCGTGACGGTGCTCGACGACGGTGAGCGCGACCGCTGGGCCGAGCTCATCGGCGACGGCATCGAAGGTCCGTGGCGCGAGGCCGCCGAGGCTGCCGGTGCCGATCCCGATGCCCTCCTCGAGGCCTACCGCACGGGAGTCGCCGAGGCCGAAGGCCAGTTCGGTGACTACGAGAACGGCCTCGCACGGTGCGCGGAGACCTTCGGTTGAGCGGACCGAGCTCGGAGCCGGTGGAGGTAACGTCCGGATCCGCGGAGCGCACGCACAGGGGGCGGGTGCGTAGCGCCCTGCCGTTACGCGGCTTGTCGGCCCTGGCCGCCGCGCTCACCGGCGTGATGCTCGTGGTGGGCAACGCGAACCTGCTGTGGCGGTGGTTCACCGGGCAACAGATCCCCGGAGCGATGGAGCTCGTGCTCGTCCTGCTCCCGATGGCGGTGTTCGCAGCAGCACCGCTGAGCGAGCGGGACGGCGTCAACGTCCGCTCCACCATCGTCATCGACCGACTGGTCGGCCGGAGCCGGCGGGTGGTGCTCACGCTCGGTCTGCTGTTCGCAGCCGCGACGACGGCCCTCCTCACAACCGCGACGGGGGCGGTCGCACGCTCCGCGGTCGAGCGGTGGGAGGTCGTGGTCGGTGTCCGTGCCCTGCCCGTGTGGCCCACGCGTGTCGTGATCTTCCTCGGCTTCCTCGGGTTGTTCGCCGTGGTGGTGCGCGAGCTCTGGTCGACCGTGCGTGACCAACGTTCCGAGGTCCACACCGACACTGCGACGACGGCGCTGTGACCGTCCCAGGGGAGACAGGAGCGTGACCCACCTACCCCTCATCCTCGGCGTGGCTGCGGTCCTGCTGCTCGCCATCGCGGCCGGCGTCCCCATCGCGCTCGCGCTGGCGGCGGCGGGTGGCCTCGGGCTCGTCCTGCTCGTGGGCTTCGACTTCGCGTGGGGGACGCTCGGCACCGTCCCGTACCTGTCCACCGCACGCACCAGCCTGGTGCTCGTGCCCATGTTCGTGCTCATGGGCATGATGATGCTGCACGCGCGGCTGTCGAAGGACCTGTTCGACGCAGCCGCCATCGCGTTCGGTCGCCTGAAGGCCGGCCTCGGCGTCGCGGCCATCGCGGCGTGCGCGGGCTTCGCCGCGGTGACCGGGTCGTCAGCAGCGACGGTCGCCACGGTCGGACGAGTCGCCGTGCCAGAGATGGTGCGTCACGGGTACGGGACCTCGTTCGCGGCGGGGATCGTCGCCGCGGCGGGCACGTTGGGGGTCATCATCCCACCGAGCGTGGTCCTCGTCGTGTACGGCGTCCTCGCCGAGGTCTCCATCGGTCAGCTGCTGGTCGCTGGGATCATCCCCGGGGTGTTCTCCGCGGTGATCTACAGCACCTACATCGCCACGCTCGGTCGGCGTCACATCGCTGACGCAGGTGACCTCGACATCGGCTTCTCCGACGAGGACGGTCGTGCCATCCGTCGTGAGGTGCTTCGACGCGGTGGGACCGCAGCCATGCAGAGCGCTGTCGTGCTCGCCATCGTGGTCGCCGGCATCTACTCCGGTTGGATGACCGTCACCGAGGCCGGCATGGTCGCGGCGCTCGTCGTGGTGATCCTCGTCGCGTGGCGGCTGCGTTCGGAAGGTCCGCGGCACGTCATGAGCACCCTCTGGACCGGCCTCAACGAGAGCGCGAACCTCACGGCCATGGTGTTCCTGCTCTTCGTCGGCGGGGCCGTCTTCTCCGCTTTCATCGTGGCGTCGCGCCTCCCGCAGGACGTCGCATCCGCGGTCCTGAACAGCGACGCCGGGCCGCAGGTGGTGGTCGTCCTCATCCTCCTCGCGATGATCCCCCTCGGCATGGTCCTCGACTCGATGAGCATCCTGCTCATCGTCGTCCCCATCGTGGCACCTGTCGTGTCGGCGCTGGGCGTCGACATGGTGTGGTTCGGCATCCTCATGGTGAAGATGATCGAGCTCGGTCTCATCACGCCTCCGCTCGGCCTCAACGCCTTCGTCGCGGCCGGCGTCCTGCCCGGTGTGTCCGTGGACACCGTGTTCAAGGGTCTGTTCCCGTTCATCGTGCTCGACGTGGTGACCGTCGGGATCCTGATGATCTTCCCGGGCGTCGTGACCTGGTTGCCCTCTCTCATCAACTGATCTATCTGGAGCACCACGTGCAGACACCGACCACGAGCGACCTGCTCGACCGCGTCATCCCGGACGGGACCTACTCGCTGACGGCTGAGCGTCACCGCAGGCTGTTGCAGCACACCTACGCGGACGAGGACGGGTTCGCGAGCGATGTGGGGGCGCCGGCGCACCCGATCTTCAACCACCTGGTGACCCACATCGGCAAGGGGTGGACCTTCGACGAGTTCCTGGTCCAGGCCGGCGCGACGCACGATGCCGGGGTGGTCTTCGGCGGTGGGACCTGGCAGATCGCCCAACCGCTCCGGGTCGGTGCGGAGTACCGGGTCCGTGCGCACGTGTCCTCGGTGGAACGGAAGACTGGCCGCCGCGCCGGGACCTTCGACGTCATCGAGTTGACCCACGAGGTCGAACCCGCAGATGCGCCCGGGGAGCATCTGCTGAGGACGACCGAGACCTTCATCGTGCCACGTGCGGCCATCACGGGCGAAGGGACGGGGTCGAGCACGTCCGGCTCGAGCACGCAGATCTCCGCCCCGGCAGCGTCCGGGGCTGCGCCGGCACGACGCGCGGACGTGTACACGGTGGGACCGATCGACCCGGTGGCCATCCGTGGGATCATGGACCTCATGGGCGACACCAACCCGGTGCACGTGGATGCTGCCCTCGCCCGCGCGAGCGGGTACCGCGGACCGGTGAACCAGGGACCGGCGAACCTCGCCTACGTGTTCAACGCCCTACGTGAGCGACGGGGACAGGTGGACGACCTGGTGCGCGCCGAGTTCCGATTCCAGGAGACGGTCACCGAAGGCGACCTGCTCGAGGTGCTCCTCGACCCATCGCCCAAGGGTGCGGATGTCGATGAGTGCGACGCCACGCTCGTGATCGTCGGTGCCGGAACTGCGTTGCGCTGTCGAGTCGGGTTCGACCCAACCGGTTGACGATGTTCGAGTCAGGAGTGCCCATGGAGATCTTCGACCCGCTCTCGCCCGACCACCCCCTGCCGACGTTGCTGCGTCGTCGTGCTCGCTCCGACGCGGACCGCGTCTTCGTCCGCGACCTGGGGAACGACCTCACGGTCTCCTACGGGGAGTTCGACCGGATCGTCGACCGTTGGGCAGGCCGACTCCTCGCGCTCGGGGTCCGTCCCGGGGAGGCCATCGTCACGGTGCTCCCGAACGGGGTCGACGCCGTGGCGTTGTGGCCAGGGGCGACGCGTGCCGGTGGCGTCGAGGTGCCTCTCAACCCTGCTTACCGCGGTCGTCTCATGACGCACATGATCGCGAACGCGGGGGCCCGGGTGGTCGTCACCTGCCAACGGTTCCTGCCGCAGCTCCTGGATCTGATCGGGGACCTGCCGACGCTCGAGGCCGTCGTGCTGACCGACGGGGTGCCCAACGGTGCCAGCTCGGAGCGTGTGAGCCTCCACGCGGCAGATGCGATCGAACCGGTCGATCTTGATGACGCGACGGTCGCCGCGGCGCCGTGGGATCTGTCGTGCATCCTGTACACCTCTGGGACCACCGGACCCTCGAAGGGGGTCATGGTGACCTGGGCGCAGGCGCTCATGACGGTCACGGGCTGCTTCCCTCCGGATGGTCTGGGGCCGGACGACCACTGGTACGTGCCCTACCCGCTGTTCCACATGAGCGGGAAGCTGTGCGTGTACGGCGCCGCGCTGTACGGATCGGAACTGGTGATCCGGGAGAAGTTCAGCTTGTCGCGCTGGTGGGAGGACATCGACGAACACCGTTGCACCACCGCGCTGATGATCGGCTCGGTACCGCAGCTGGTCGCCGGGCGACCTCGTGAGAGCGGCGACGCCGACCACACGTTGCGCAACGTCGAGATGGCCCCCATGCCGGAGAACGCCCGTGAGCTCGCTGAACGGTTCGGTCTCCGGCTGAGCACCGTGTTCAACATGACGGAGATCAGCTGTCCGGTCATGACTGGTTGGGGGCCCACCCGTCCCGGTTCGGTGGGTCGCCTGAGGCCCGGCTACGAGGTCCGCATCGTCGATGCGCACGATCGCGAACTGCCGGACGGAGAGCTGGGCGAGATCACGGTCCGCTCGTCGATCCCCTGGGTGCTGAACGTCGGGTACTGGGGGATGCCGGACAAGACGGCCGAAGCGTGGCGGAACGGCTGGTTCCACACCGGCGACGCTGGCTACCGCGACGAGGACGGGTACTTCTACTTCGTCGACCGGATCAAGGATGCGATCCGTCGCGGTGGAGAGAACATCTCGTCGATGGAGCTCGAAGCGGAGATCGCCGACCACCCGGCCGTCCGGGAGTG
Source organism: uncultured Actinomycetota bacterium (assembly GCA_964433685.1). Taxonomy (GTDB): domain Bacteria; phylum Actinomycetota; class Nitriliruptoria; order Nitriliruptorales; family Nitriliruptoraceae; genus Nitriliruptor. Next base: position 20,430 of record CAYSTY010000011.1, read on the forward strand.
TGCGGCCATCGGGGTCCCCTCCGAGCTCGGCGAGGAGGACGTCCTGGTCTATCTCGTGCCCGAGGCGGACGGCTGCGATCCCGCGGACGTGCACCGCTTCTGTCAGGAGCGGCTGCCGAAGTTCATGGTCCCGCGGTACCTGACCATCCTCGACCAGCTGCCCAAGACACCCACCGAGAAGATCCGCAAGGGCGTGCTGAAGGATGCCTGGCGTGAACGCGAGATCTGGGACGCGCAGGCGACGCAGGTGCCCTCGGCGGGCTGACCGCGGAGGTCACTCGCGTCGTTCCCGTTCGGGGTCAGAACCTGCCGCCCGCCCACCAGCGTTCGAACCGCGGGGCGAGGCGCGCGTCCACGAGCTCGAGAAGCGGACCACCGTCGGGATGCGCGTGGTACGCGAACCCGCTCGGCTCACCGTCGGCTGTCGCGAGGGTGCCGGTGAGCTGGTAGCCCCGGCCGACCAGTTCGGCCGAATCCGACGCGAGTTCCGTCGACCAGTACCCGATGTGGTGTGCGCCGCCCGAGGTCTGCCACGTCGTCCCGGGGACCGACTGCAGCAGCTCGATGCTGGGCGTACCACCGGCGGCGTAGGTGAAGGTCGATGGCACGTTGACGACACCGTCCGGCGTCCACAGATCCAACGTCCACGAGATGACCTCGGCGAACTCCAGCCCGAGGTCGCGGCGGTAGCGATCGCAGGCTGCCTCGAGGTCGTCGACGACGATGCCGACGTGCGTGTAGGGCTGTTCGATCACGGGTGGGTCCTCCTGTCGGGGTGGCCGGCGTAGAGGTCGCGCTCGGCGGACGAGCTGTCGGGTCCGCCGTCGACGCCGACCAGTTCGAGGTGCGTTACGAGCCACCCGCCGGCGGTCCGGACGAGCTGCATCCGGTAGCGCCCCCAGAAGTGCCACACGCTCCCGTCCGCCCGTCGGTGGTAGGCGTATACGCCGGCCGAGAGCTCCCCGGCGTCACCGCGGACGGTGATCACGGGTGCGGTGGGGTGGTGGCTCGTACGCTCGAAACCACCGAGCGCGCGCCCGAGATGGCGAGCGATCTTCTCCGGGCCGGCACGCTGCGTGCCGAGCAGGTCGACGCTGACGTTCTCGGTGAACAGCGCGGTGACACCGTCGAGGTCGAGGGCGTCCACCCGATCGACGTAGCGGTGCAGCACGTCGCGGATGTGTTCACGGTCGAGCAGTTCGGCGATGGCATCGGTCGTCGGCTGTGCGGTCAACAGGACCTCCTCGGGTGCGGTTACTGTACAGTAAGTAAGGGGTATGGCCGATCTCGGGAGGTGGAGGTGCACGTGTCCGACCGCCTCGAGATCATCGAGCTGCTCCCGCGGTACGCCGACGCGTT
>CAYSTY010000012.1:0-21064 GCA_964433685.1 uncultured Actinomycetota bacterium
TCGGGGTGGCGCTGTGGAACGACGAGCGGCTGTTCGAGGCGCACGAGTGCCTCGAACACGTCTGGCACGCCGCGCCCGACGACGACCGCGACCTGTGGCAGGGCGTGATCCAGGTCGCGGTGGCCGGCGTGCACCTGCAGCGCGACAACGTCGACGGTGCCGTCGCCACCTTCGACAAGGCGCACCGTCGGCTGCGGCGGTACCCGGACGTCCACCGCGGCATCGACGTCGAGCAGCTGATCGTCTTCTGCGCGGGTGCCGCTGCGGCGCTGCGCGACGCGGGGACCGTCATCGAGGTCGGCTTCCCCGAGTTCCCCGCCATGGACGACGGTCCCTGGTTCACCTCCGACCCGGCGCGGCTCGGACCGCCGGGAACCCCGACCCCGCTCCGCCCCGACGAGGCCGACCGATGACCGCTGACCCCCTGTCGACACCCGAGCCCGCCGACCTCGAGCTGGCGCTCGCGGCGGGCCACCGCTTCCGGTGCGACCAGTGCGGGAACGTGACGCGGTTCGACGTCGAGGCCACCGAGCGCACCCGCCGGTTCCTCCACTTCGACCTCGGCGGGAGCTCACGGGTCGACGAGGAGGAGGTGCTCGAGCGGCGTGTCGCCTCGGTGACCTGCCGGTGGTGCGGCCGGGACGACGCCATCCGGGTGGAGCCGGCGCCGGTCGCGGACCTCGACGCCCCCGCTTCCCCGTGACCGGCGGCGCCAACGACCCGGAGGGGTCGGGCGCGCCGTCCGCCGCTCCTGCGCCACCCGCCGCGGCCCTGGCCGCGCTCGGCAGCGACGCGTGGGCGTGGCTGCTGCCCCACGCCCGTCGGGTGCTGCACGAGCTCGACCCCGCCGAGGTCACCCCCACCGTCCGGCGTCTCGCCGCCGCGCCCACCAGCCGTCTCGCGGGAGGTCGCGTCCGGCGCGAACTCGAGGCGCTGCTCGCGTCGGGCGGCGCCCCCTGGCGGGCGCTGGTGAGCCGGCTCCGCGACGTCGACGCCGTACCCGCATCCATCGCCGCCCTGCTCGCGGGACGGCCCGCCCCGGACGCACCGCGCCACACGGGCGTGGTCCCGGGGCGGCCGGTCGCTGCGGAGCGACCGCGGCACGATCCTGCCGACCGTCTGCGCGAACGACTGCGCAGCGCGCGCGAGGAACGCGACGAGCTGCGGCGGCAGCTCGACGGTGCGCTCGCCCGAGCCGTCCGCTCCGAGGCGGCGTCCGCCTCCCTCGCGGAGGAGCTCGCGGCAGCACGGGCGACGATCGCCGGGCTCGAGGTGGCGGTGGCCGCCGCCGCGGACGACCGTGCCCGCGCCGTGGACCGCGAACGGCGCCGCCGCGACGGCGAGGTGGCCGCCCTGGAGGCCCAGCTGGTGGAGCTGCGCCGCGCCGAGGACGAGCGTCGCCGCGAACGACGCCGACGCGAGGAGCAGGCGCGCCAGGACGCCGCGGCGGCCCGGCGGGCGGTCGACGAGCGCCGGGCCGGCCGCGAACGGGCTCCGCGCCTCGTCCCGGGACGTCCGAGCCTCCTCCCGGACGGCGTACGGTCGGGGACGACCGAGGAGGCCGACCTGCTGCTCCACGCGGGGCGCCTCGTGTACGTCGACGGTTACAACGTGACGCGTCAGCACCAACCGGACCTCGGCCTCGAGGAGCAACGCGCCTGGCTGGTGCGGTTGCTCGCGGCCCTCGCCGCACGGCGACGGGTCCGCCCGACGGTCGTCTTCGACGGTCAACGGGCCGGCGGGTCGCGTCCCGTCGCCGGTAGCCGCGAGGTCGTGGTGCGGTTCACCCCGGCCGGGGTGACCGCCGACGACGAGCTCGTGCTGGCCGCGGACGCGACCGACGAGCCGATCACCGTCGTGACCGACGACCGGGAGCTGCGCGATCGACTGCGTGCCGTCGCCGCGGACGTCGTCGGCACGGGCCCGTTCCTCGGTGTCGCCCGCTGAGGTGCCGGGTCGAGCCGTCCGGCGTTGCTAGCGTGGCGGTGGCCGGGTGGACTGGTACAGGGACCGCCGTGATCGAGCTGCACCTGATCGGCTACACCGAGGACACCGAGCACCTCGTCCTCGACCTCGGCGTGGACGGCGACGGGCGGTACACCGTCCGCGTCGACCCGGACCTGCTGGCGACCGTGGCCCAGGTGCGTGCGGAGCGGGTCGCCCGTGGGCACCCGGTCGACCCCGCACCCCCGGAGCCCGTGCCCACGGCCGTGTTCGAGCCGCCGCCGGTCGCGGACGTCCCGAGCAACGGCCACTCCCCGGTCGAGGACGCGGCGCCACCCGCGCCCGACGCGCTGCTCAGCCCGGCCGAGATCCAGGCGCGCCTGCGGGAGGGACGCTCGCTCCGTGCGGTCGCGGAGGAGGCGGGGACCGACCTGGCGTGGATCGAACGCTGGCTGCCGCCGATCGCGGCCGAGCGCGAACGGGTCCTGACCGACGCGTGGCGACGCCGCGTCGACGTCCCGGGGGCGCAACCCCTCGGTGCCTCCGTGGGCCGTGCCCTGCGTGACCGCGGCGTCCCCGAGGACCGCACGAGCTGGACCGCCACCCGTCGCGCCGACGGCCGCTGGCGCGTCAGCGTGCGCTTCGTCGAGGACGGCCGCAGCCGGACGGCGACCTGGTCGATGGACGCGGTGGGGGAGCGGGTGCACCCCGCCTCGCCGCTGGCCGACGAGCTGGCCGCGCCCCGCCGTCGGCCGGCACGGCGGCCCGCACGTCGGCGGTGACCGCTCACCGCGAGCGCGACGGTGACGGTCGCGCCTGGATGGTCGTCGCGGTCACGCTCGCCGCGGCCGGGCTGGTGGCCTCCGTGTGGCGGCCGACCGCACCGGTGCTGCCGGGCGGTGGCCTCCCAGCGGTCGCGACCTTCGACGCGCAGCTGCTGGCGACCATCGCCGACCACCGGGCGCCCCGGCTCGTGCTCGTCCCCGTGGTGACGGCCCTGTGGGTGCTCGTCCCGGTCGTGCTCGCCCGGTGGGGACGGTCGCGGGACCTGGTCGCACGGTGGACGGCGGACCGGGGACGCGCCGCGCTCCGCGCCGGCGCCGTCGCGGCGACGGTCGGGGTGGTGACGTGGCTGACCACGCTGCCCGTCGTCGCGTGGCTCGGGCTGGTCCACGAGGGGCGGTGGGGGTTCCGCACCGCGACCCCTGGCGCGTGGTCGCGCGACCAGCTCCTGACCGCGTCCGGGCGCTGGCTCCTGCTCGGACTCGGCGCCGTGGTCATCCTCGGATCGCGGTCCCGGTGGCCGCGGACCTGGCCCTACCGGCTGACGGTGGCCGCGACCCTGGCGGCAGCCGTGCTCGTGGTCGTGCACCCGGTGCTGATCCAACCGCTGTTCCTGCGGACGACGCCGCTGCCGGACGGTCCCACGCGGACGGACGTCGAGCAGGTGCTGGCGGCGGCCGGGCTCACCGACGTCCCCGTCGTCGTCGCGGACGCCAGCCGGCGCACCACGCGGGTCAACGCGCTCGTCACCGGCCTCGGACCGACCGAACGGGTCGTGCTGTACGACACCCTGCTCGAGCTGCCGTCGGAGCAGGTCACCGCCGTGCTCGCCCACGAGCTCGCCCACCACGACCACGCCGACGTGGCACGGGGGACGCTGCTGTCCGCGGCGGCGGCGCTGGCCGCCACGCTCGTGCTCCGCCGGGTGCTCGACGGCCCGTCCGGACGCCGTCACCACCGGCGGGACCCGTACGACCCGCGGTCGGTGCTGGTCGTCGTGGCCACGGCGGCCGTGCTCGAGCTGGTCGGCACGCCGATCGGGGGCGCCGTCTCCCGCCGGGTCGAGGCGGCCGCGGACGCCCGCGCCCTCGAGCTCGGCGCGGACCCCGCCGCCCTGGTCCGTACCGTGCGCACCTTCGTCGTCCGCGACCTCGCCGCCCCCGACCCAGGACCGATCGTGCAGCTGGTCTACGGCACCCACCCGAGCCCCGAACAGCGGCTGCGGGCCGCCGCAGCGGCGGCGCGACGCCGCGGGGTGGAGCTCCCCGACCTCGCCACGCTGACGCGCGAGGAACGCGCCGTCCGCCACCCGCGCGCCGCCGCGCCCGAGCCCTCGCCGTGAGGGTGCTCTGGGTGACCAACGACCTGCCACCCCGGGCGGGTGGCATCGAGCAGTTCGTCGGCAACCTGCTCGACCGCGTGCACCCCACGAGCACCGTCGTGGTCGGTCCCGCCGGTGACGACCCCGTCGAGGTCGCCGAGCACGACGCCCGCGTCCCGTACCGGGTCGTGCGCGCTCCGGGGTCGGTGCTGCCGACGTCGGCCACGCGGCGGCTGATCGCGGCGACGGCACGCACCGCCCGACCGGACGTGGTCGTGCTCGGTGCCTCCTGGCCGCTCGGTGAGCTCGCACCGCGGCTCGGGCGCGACCTCGGGGTGCCGGTGGTCGCGCTGTCGCACGGGCTGGAGGCCGGGCTCGCCACGGTGCGCCTCGGCGGTCTCGTGCGGCGCGCCACCCGCGGGCTCGCCGCCCTGACCACCATCTCCGACTGGAGCGAGGACCGGCTCACCCCGCACGTCCGCGCCGAGCGCATCGTCCGGGTGCCGCCGGGTGTCGACGTCGACCGGTTCCGTCCGGACGTGGACGGCAGCGCGCTGCGCGCCGCCTGGGGCGTGCCACCGGACGCGACGTTGGTCGGGTGCGTGTCGCGGCTGGTCCCGCGCAAGGGGCAGGACGTGCTGCTCGAGGTGTGGCCGCAGGTGCAGCAGCGCCACCCGGACGCGTGGTTGGCGATCGTGGGGGAGGGGCCGCTCGCCGACGACCTGGCGCGGGACGCGGCAGCGCTCGGGGCCGACCGTCAGGTCGTGCTCCCCGGCCGGGTCGCCTGGGACGACCTGCCGGCCGCCCACGCCGCGGCCGACGTGTTCGCGATGCCCTGCCGCACCCGCCTCGCCGGGACCGACGTCGAGGGCCTCGGCATCGTCTACCTCGAGGCGCAGGCGGTCGGGCGCCCCGCCATCGCGGGGACCTCGGGCGGCGCGCCAGAAGCCGTCCGGGACGGTGAGACCGGCACGGTGGTCGATGGCACGGACCGGCGAGCGGTCGTCGCTGCGCTCGACCGCTGGCTGGCCGACCCGGCCGGACGCCGCGCTGCCGGGCGCGCGGGTCGCGACTGGGTCGAGCGCGCCTGGACGTGGGAGGTCATCGCAGCGCGGTTCGCCGACCTGCTCGACGAGGTGGTCAGCGCGACACGGTGAGCGTCACCGCGACCGGCAGGTGGTCCGACGCCGTGCTGGCCACGATCGCCGGGTCGCTGACCTCGAGGTCGGGGGTCACGAGGACGTGGTCGAGCCGGACCGTCGGGTCGTCGGCCGGCCACGTCGGCCGGCCACCGGGCACGGCGTCGTCGAGGAACGCCAGCGGCTCGAGCTCCGGCGCGTCCGCCGCGGCGTTGAGGTCACCGAGGACGGCCACCGGCAGCTCCCGGGCCCGCAGTCGCGCCACCTCGGCGGCCACCGCTCGGGCCTGCGCGAGCCGGACCGCCGGTTCGGACGTCACGTGGTGCAGGTGGGTGCCGACGAGCGCGAGCGACCGGCCGGCGCCGAGGTCGACGACGGCGCTGACGAGCGAACGACGCATCGCGGCGCCACCGCGGGGGAGGTCGACGACGGCGACGTCGCTGATCGGGTGCCGGCTGAGGATGGCGTTGCCCCAGACGGCGTCCGCGGCCGGGGCGAACGTGGCGTGCATGCCGGTGCGTTCGGCGAGCAGTCGCAGGAGGTCGTGCCCGCCCTCCATCAGCCATCCGCGGTCGACCTCGTTGAGGACGAGCACGTCGGCCCCGGTGGCCGCGATGGTCGCCGCGAGGGCGTCCGGGTCGAACCGGCCGTCCACGTCGTAGCCCATGTGCACGTTGTAGGCCGCCACGCGGAGCGGGCCGCCGTCGCCGGCAGCCACCGGCGGCCCGGCGGGTGCGGGCGCCAACGGTGCGACGGCGGCGCCGAGGACCACGATCGCGACCGTCGTCACCGTCAACGCGCGTTGGGGGACGCCGCGGAGCGGACCGAGCCGGCGGTGGTCGCGTGCCGCGGCCAGCGCCAGGGCGGCCAGCACCATCGCCGCGCCGAGGAGCACCCAGTCGGCCCGGATGGGGAGCACGATCTCGTAGGACGCGTAGTAGGCGAACCCCGTCACCAGCAGCAGGACCAGGGAGGCCGCCAGGGTCGCGCCCCGACGGCGGGGCCCCGCCTGGCCGGGGCTCGTGGACGCGCCGAGCACGAACCCCAGGGCCACCGGGAGGCCGAGCTGAGCGACGGCCGAGGCGACCCCGACGGGGCGGACGGCGCCGAGGGTGGTGAGCACGATCAGCACCGCGCCCGCGACCCCGCTGAACCCGGCACCGAGCACCGGTGCGAGCGTCGCCGCCAGGAGGGACACCGCGGTGACCAGCGCGAACGCGACGACCGCGGCGCGCGGACCGATGCCGGCGGCCAGATCCAGCCGGGCCGGTGAGGACACGAGGATGCCGTGCAGGACGATCGCCGGACCGACCGCCAGCCACGGCCAGGCCGACCCACGGGTCCAGACGCCGGCCTCCTCCCCGTCGGCGTCGAGCGGGCTCGGCCACCACAGCGGCACCCGGCTGGCGCGCTCGGCGATGACCACGGTGACCAGCCCGAACACGACCACCAGCGCGACGACCGCCGCCCCCTCGCGCCAGACCAGGTCGAGGGTCCCGAGCGCGGCGTGACGGACCGATTCGAGGCCGAGGCCGAGGACGATGCCGACGCGGGCGAGGTGGCCGCTCGGTGCACCCGCGGCGAGGGCGACCAGCGCGGTGCAGCCGCCGACCAGCGCGACGCCGGCGGTCCACAGCTGCGCGTCGCCGCCGTCGGTCAACTGCAGCGCGAGCCGACCCGCCACGAGCACGCCGACGCCGATGCGCCACCACCGGACCGGGCCGACGCGTCGCATCGTCGGGGCGATCAGCAGGGGGAGGAGGAACCAGGTGGCCGCGAACAGGCCCATCTGGGCCGCGGGCGTGGTCCCGGCGTCCCCGTACACGTGGACGATGGAGGGGAACCAGGCCCTGATGACGCTCACGAGCGTCAAGGTCACCGCCGCTGCGGCCGCCACGAGCCACCCGCGGGCCGTCCACCGGGGCGGCGGCTCGGCCGTCGCGACACCGTTGCCCCCGTTCGCCACCTGCACGGGCCTTCGCTCCTGGGATCGCCGTCGTCACCGCCGCCGACCTGGCCGGTCGGACGGTGGCCGGCGGCAGCCTACGCGGCCGCACCGCCGTCGTCGCCCAGCTGGCGGCTACGGTCCGTGGGTCGGGGGACGAACCGATCGGGAGACGGGCTGGTGGCGGACGCGGTGGTCAAGATCGAGGGGGCCGAGCCCTGGTCCTCCCCGGGCTCGGGGGACAGGGCTCGGACCGGGGTGGTCGTCCTGCACGGCTTCACGGGCAACCCGAACTCCACCCGCCCGCTCGGCCAACGGCTCGCCGCCGAGGGCTACCGCGTCGAGGTGCCGCGCCTGCCGGGGCACGGCACCGACGTCCGCGACCTCGGCCGGACGCGGTACCGCGACTGGGTCGAGGCCGCCGAGCGGGTCGTCGAGCAGGTGGCGGCCAGCACCGACCACCTCGTCCTCGCCGGGTTGTCGATGGGGGGCACGCTCACCCTCGACCTCGCCAGCCGCCGGCAGGACCTCGTCGACGGTGCGGTGGTCATCAACCCCCAGATCCTCGCTCCCGAGCAGCTGTTGGCCAAGCTCGCCCCGCTGCTGCAGCACGTCGTCCCGTACGTGCCGCGCGACGCGGCGGGCCTGCCGTCCGACGACATCGCGCGGCCGACGGCGGACGAGCGTGCCTACCCGATGGTGTCGGCGAAGGCGGCCCAGTCGCTGATCGACGAGCTGCCCCGCATCCGTCGCCAGCTGCCGTCCCTCACCGCCCCGCTGTTGGTGGCCTACTCGCCCCAGGACCACTCGGTCCCCCCGGGCAACGCCCGGGCGCTGCGCGAGCTCATCGGCCCGCAGGGGCGCATCACCGAGCTCGTGCTCGAACGTTCCTACCACGTCGCCACCCTCGACTACGACGCCCCGCTGCTCGAGGGCGAGGTCGTGAGGTTCGTGGCCGACGTGGCCGGGGCCTCGGGTGACGAGGCGACGGACGAGGCGTGAGCGGTCCGGTCGCCATCCACATCGACGACGACGGGTTCGTCCGCGCACCCGCGCCGCTGGTCTACCGCCGGCTCACCCACGTGCTGGCGTGGCCGACCTGGTGGCCGGACATCGAGGTCGTCGAGCGACCGCGTGAGCTCGGTGACGAGGTCGTCGGGCTGTCCTTGGGGGGTGCGCCCGGGCGACGGGTGCGGCTCACCGCGCGGCTGCACGACTGGCGGTTGGACGCGGGGTTCGCGCTGGCGCTGCGCGGGGACATCGAGGGGCGGGCCGAGTTCTGGCTCGAACCCGGGTGGGGCGGGACGGTCGTCCACCACCTGGTCATCGCGAGCACGGACCACCCTCGCCCCCTGCACGTCCACGCCGACTACCGGCAGGCCCTGCGACGCGGGCTGTGGGCCCTCAAGGACCTGCTCGAGCTCGAGGTCCGGACCGGCGCGGGCCTCCTGCCGTGAGGTGCCCCGCCTGCGGTGCCCGCAACGGCGAGCGCGCCCCGTGGTGCACCCAGTGCTACGCCCCGCTCGGGACGGTCACCGAGCCGCCCGTCGCCGACGTGCCGACCCGGGACACGTCCGCGCGGGACGTGCGGACCCGGGACGGCGAGGTCGAGTGGCGGTGCGCACGCTGCGACGGCTGGAACCCGCTCGGAGCGGCGGTCTGCGTCGCCTGCGGCGCGCCGCGAGCCGGTTTCGGGGCGGGGACGCAGCCGCCTCCCGTCGCCGTCGAGGACCGGGGGCGCCTGCTGCTGGCGAGCGCGCTGCTGCCCGGCCTCGGCCACCTGCTGGCGCGACGGACCGGGACGGGGGCAGCGCGGGTCATCCTCGCGGTCACCTGGCTGGTGGGCGCCGTCGTGATCGCGCGCGACACCGACGGGGCGCTGGCCCCGGTGCTGCCCCTGCTGCTCGGGACCGTCGTGCTGTGGCTCGCCTCCCTGCGCGACGTGACGGCGCTCGTGGACGATCGGCCCGAGCTGCTGACACCCCGGGTGCTGGCGGGGCTGACCGGTGGCGTCGTCGTGCTGCTGCTGGTCACCGTCCTGTCGTCGTTCGGCACCGTCCGGCCAGGCGGTTAGCCTGGGCCGGCCCGGGTGCCCGGCGCCCGTCCGCCGCTCGAGGAGCCCGACGCTGTCCCGTCCGCCCACCCGCGTCATCCTCTTCACCGGGAAGGGGGGCGTCGGCAAGACCTCCGTCGCCGCGGCGACGGCGGTCCGCGCCGCCTCGCGCGGCGCCAGGGTCCTGGTGACCTCGACCGACCCGGCCCACTCGTTGGCGGACGCGCTCGACCTGACGCTCGGCGACGCACCGACGACCGTGGAGCTGGCCGGGGCCGGGGACCTGTCGGCCCAGCAGATCGACGCCCAGCAGCGGCTCGAACGCCACTGGCGTGAGGTCAGGGACTACCTGGTCAGCCTGCTGGCCTGGGGCGGTGCCGGCGACGTCGAGGCCGAGGAGCTCGTGCTGCTGCCGGGGCTCGACGAGCTGTTCGCGCTCATCGACCTGCGGGCCCAGGTCGCCTCCGGCCGCTACGACCTCGTCGTCGTGGACTGCGCACCGACCGCCGAGACGCTCCGGCTGCTCGGCCTCCCCGACGCCCTGCGGTGGTACGTCGACCGCATCCTCGGCCCCGGCCGCCGGCTGGCCCGCGCCATCCGGCCGCTGGCACGCACGCGCGGCGGCGCCGTCCCCGTGCCGGAGGACGACGTGTTCGGCGCCGTGGACCGCGTCCACCACGACCTCGCCGCCGTGCACGAGCTGCTGCAGGACCCGACCCGATCGACGGTGCGGTTGGTGGCCAACGCCGAACGGCTGGTCGTCGCCGAGACGCAACGGACCGCCACGGCGCTGTCGCTGTTCGGCTACGGGATCGACGCCGTCGTGGTGAACCGGCTGCTGCCCGACGAGATCACCGATCCCTACCTGACCCGGTGGAAGCAGCGGCAGGCGGACCACGTGGCGACCGTCCGCGACGCGTTCGCGCCGGTCCCGATCCTCACCGCGCCCCTGTTCGACGACGAGCTCGACGGTGTCGCCGGGCTCGCCCGCCTCGGTGACGCGGCGTACGGCGACCGCGACGAACGTGCCGTGCTGAGCCGGGCGCGGCCCGTCTCGGTCGTCGCCGACGGCGCCGACCAGGTGCTGCGCGTCGCGTTGCCGTTCACCGCCAAGCACGAGGTGGACGTCCACCGTCGCGGCGGCGACCTGCACCTCGCCGTCGCCGGGGTGCGTCGCACGGTCGCCCTGCCCGCCGCGCTGCAGCGCCGTGAGGTGGCCGGCGCCCGCTTCGTCGACGGTCACCTCGAGGTCCGGTTCGTGATCGCGGACGCGGTGCCCGAGCGTCCGGTCCGCGCGTCGTGAGCGCCTCCGAGCGACCGTGGTGGGCGACCGACGAGGGGGCCGCGCCGGACCCCGACCACGATCCGTTGGCGGCCCACCGCGAGGCACGCCGTGGTCGTCACGAGCGGAACGAGCGGAGCGATGGCGAGGACCCGGCGGACGACGGTTCCTGGTGGGTCCCCGCCACCGAGGCGGTCACCCGGCTCGCGCGCGATCTCACCGCGTCGGCGACCCCACGGCGGCCGGACGACCGGAACGCCGACGGCCCCCGGGACGCCGACGGCCCCCGGGACGCGCCGCACCACGTCGATGCCTGCGGGATCTGCCCCATCTGCGTCGGCCTGCGCGCCCTCGGCGAGTCGCGACCGGAGCTCGTCGGCCACCTCGCGGAGGCGGCACGTCAGCTCGCGCTCGCCGTGCGGACGGTCGTGGACGCCGCGGCGCCCACCGACCACCCTGCGGACGGCGTCGACGATCTGCAGCGCATCGACCTCGACGACTGAGGTCACCGCGACCACCGACCAACGAGGGACCGAAGATGACCGTCGCCGCGCTCGGCATCGACGTGGGTGGGACCAAGCTCGTGGCCGCCTCCGTCACCGCCTCGGGCGACATCGTCGACCGTCGGCGCGCGGACACCCCCGCCCGTGACCCGGAGAGGCTGGTCGCCGCGCTCGAGGAGCTGATCGGCGAGCTCGCCGGCGAGGGCCTGCCCGTCGGCATCGGCATCGCGGGGATGGTCGACCCCGCGGGCCGGGTGCGGTACGGGCCCAACATCGGTGTCCGCGACCTGCCGCTGGCGGCACGCCTCGAAGCCGCCGCGGGTGGCCCGGTCACCGTCGTCAACGACGCGAACGCCGCCGCGCTCGGTGAGCAGCGGGCCGGTGCCGCCCGCGACCACCGCGACGTGCTCATGTTCACCCTCGGGACCGGCGTCGGCGGAGGGATCGTGCTGGGCGGTCGGCTGCAGGAGGGCGCGCACCGCTTCGGTGGCGAGGTGGGCCACCTCGTGGTCGCCGAGGGCGGCCGCCCCTGCCCGTGCGGCAACCGCGGGTGCATCGAGGCCTACGCGTCGGGGACCGCGATCGGTCTGGCCGCTCGGGACCGGCTCGTGGACCAGGACGTCGACTCCGCCCTCCGCGGCGACACCGAGCTGTCGGGTCGGTCCGTGACCGAGGCGGCGACCGCGGGGGACGCGCTGGCCCAGAGCGTGCTGGTCGACGTCGGGCGTTGGCTCGGCGTCGCCGCCGCGGGCCTGGTCAACGTCCTCGACCCGGAGGTCATCATCGTCGGTGGCGGCGCCGGTCGGCACACGGCCCCGTGGGTCATCCCCGCGGCCGAGGCCGCGCTCGCCGAGCGCATCCTCGGCGGGGCACAGGTGCGACCCGTCCCGCCCTTCGAGCTCGCCGAGCTCGGTGACGACGCCGGCATGATCGGCGCCGCGATGCTCGCGCTCGACCGTGCCGACGACGAGCGGCGGGGCTCGTGAGGACCCTCAGGGTCGTCACCTACAACGTCAGCGGCGGCTTCGACATCGGCGCTGCCGGTGAGGTCCTCGCGGCCCTCGGTCCGCAGGTGGTGTGCATCCTCGAGGCGCCGACCGGTGGCCGCCTCGGCCGGCTCGCCCGCGCCGCTGGCCTCGAGGTGGCGGCGCGCGCGGGACGCCGCGGCGGCGGCACGGCGGTGCTCGTCGACGACGACGTGAACGTGCGGGCCTCGTCGTCGCTCGCCCTGACCACACCGCCCGACGTGCGCACGCGTGAGGCCACCCACGTCATCGCCTCCGCACGCGGGCTCAGGCTGTCGATCACCGCCGTGCAGCTCGGGCTCCGCCCGGAGGTGCGACGCACCAACCTGGACGAGCTCACCTCGTTCCTGGGCTCGATCGGTCACCCCACCGTCGTCGGCGCCGACCTCAACGAATCCGTCCGTGGTCCGGTCGCGACCGACCTCGCCACCCGCTACCAGGACGCGTTCGCGGTCGCCGGGACCGGTCCGGGGGAGACCTACCCGACCGCCGACCCCTCGACCCGTCAGGACTTCGTCTTCGTCGGGTCCGAGCTGCACGTGCACGCCTGCACGGTGGCCAGCGCGCCACCGGTCGAGGTGGCCAGCCACCACCGTCCCGTGGTCGCCGACATCGTGGCATCGGACGGGACGACGACCGCCGACACCGACGCCGGAGCCGCCACGTGAGCTTCCCCCGCCAGCACGCGCGTACCCGTCGGTTCAGCCTCGGGGTCCCGCGCAGCGCCACGGTGGCGCCCGACGGCACCCGGGTGCTGTTCCTGCGCGCCGCCGGGCCGGAGGATCCCACCACCTCGCTGTGGCTGTTCGACGTGGCGACCGGGGAGGAACGCTGCATCCTCGACGCGGACGACCTCGTCGGCGCGGACGCGGAACTGCCGCCCGAGGAGCGGGCGCGGCGTGAGCGGGCGCGGGAGCTCGCGGGCGGCATCACCTCCTACGCGGCCGACGCGGACGTCCGGTTCGTGGCCACGAGCGTCGGTGGGCGGTTGCACACCGTCGACCTCGCATCCGGCACGGTCGTCGAGCACCCGACCGCGGGGCCGGTGTTCGATCCGAGGCCGTCACCCGATGGCCGCCGCATCACCTACGTCACGGGCGACGCGTTGCACCTGGTCGACCTGGTCGCCGGACCCACCAACCCCGGCGTGACCCGACCGCTGGTGGTGGAGGACACCATCGCCTGGGGACGGGCGGAGTTCATCGCCGCGGAGGAGATGGGACGCGGTCGCGGCCACTGGTGGGGACCGGACGCCGTCCACGTCGCCGTCACCCGGGTCGACGAGAACGAGGTCGAGCGCTGGCACCTCGGTGATCCGGGCACGCCCGCGACCGTGCCGCCCACCATCCGCTACCCGGCCGCCGGGACCGACAACGCCGACGTCCGCCTCGCGGTCCTGTCGATCGAGGGGGGCCGACGCATCGACGTCAACTGGGACCGCGCCGCCTTCCCCTACCTGGCGCGCGTGCGTTGGGAGGACGGCCCCCTGACCCTGCAGGTCCAGTCCCGTGACCAGCGGACCGCCCAGGTCCTGACCGCCGACCCGGCGACCGGACGCACCACGCTCGTGCGCGAGCTGACCGATCCGAACTGGGTCGAGCTGGTCCCCGGGGTCCCGGCGTGGTCGGGCACGCGGCTGGTCACCGCCGAGGACGTGCACGACCACGGCGCCGACGGGTCGCGGGCGCTGCTGGTCGACGGCCACCTGGTGACCCGCCCCGGGTTGCAGGTCCGCGCCGTCGTGGCGGCGGACGAGGCCGGCGTCAGCTTCACGGCGTCGGACGAGGACCCCACGCAGGTCCACGTGTGGCGGTGGGAGCAGGACGCGGGCGCGTGCCGTCAGCTCACCGACGAGCCGGGCGTGCACAGCGCCGTCGCGGCCGCCGGGGTCACCGTCGTCACCACCGCGTCGCTCACCCGCAGCACACCCCGGGTGCAGGTCCGGGTCCGCGGCACCGACGGGCGTGACGACCACCACACGCTGGCGTCCTTCGCGGCGCAGCCCCTCGTCACCCCGCAGGTCGAGCTGCTCGAGCTCGGGCCACGGCGCCTGCGCGCGGCGCTGCTGCGGCCGACCGACGACGACGGCACCTCGCCGCTGCCGGTGCTCCTCGACCCGTACGGGGGCCCGCACGCGCAGCGGGTCCTGCAGGCATCGGGGGCGTTCCTCACCTCGCAGTGGTTCGCCGATCAGGGGTTCGCCGTGCTCGTCGTGGACGGTCGCGGCACCCCGGGCCGCGGCCCCGCCTTCGAGCGGGCGGTCCACCACGACCTCGCGACGCCGGTGCTCGACGACCAGCTCGACGCCCTCGCCGCGGCGGCCGAGCACGAACCGCGCCTCGACACCGCACGCGTGGCGCTGCGTGGCTGGAGCTTCGGCGGCTACCTCGCCGCACTGGCCGTCCAGCGCCGGCCCGACGCCGTGCGGGCCGCCATCGCGGGTGCACCGGTGACCGACTGGCGGCTGTACGACACCCACTACACCGAGCGCTACCTCGGCCACCCCGACGAGCACCCCGGTGCCTACGCGGTGTCGTCGCTGGTCGACGGCGACGGTCGGCTGCTCGGCGCGGTCCCACCGCCGGCGGACGGTCCGGAGCCGGAGCTGCTGCTGATCCACGGGCTCGCCGACGACAACGTGGTCGCGGCGCACGCCGTGCGGTTGTCGGCCGCGCTGCTGGCGGCCGGGCGGCGCCACCGGTTCGTGCCGCTGTCGGGGGTCACCCACGTCGCCGGCCAGGAGGACGTCGCCGAGCGGCTGCTGGACCTGCAGGTGGCGTTCCTGCACGAGGTGCTCGGCGCGCCGTGAGGTCGGTCAGCCGCTGCCGGCGGCCTGCTTGCCGAGCAGCCACACCACCACACCGAAGGTGACCGCGAGCACGAAGGTCGACGTCGGCGGTCCGATGACCACCGCGAGGACGAAGCCGACGCCGAGCAGACCGATCGGCTGGGCGGCACGCCGGGTCTGCGACGAGGTGCCCGAGCGCTGGCGGCGCCGGTCCGCGGGGGGCTTGGCCTTGGCCTTGCCGGTCGACCGGCCCCGTTTCGCCCGCCCCGGCGGGTCCTCGACCGCCCGCAACTTGCGGCCGCGCGGGGGGGCGCTCGGACGGGCCGCCTTGGCGATGGTGTCCATCTGCGCCACGAGGGTGGCGTGCGCCCGGTCGCCCTCGCCGTCGGGCACGGTGACGTGGACCCCGTCGCGGCCGCGACGCGCTTCGGGGTGCAGCCCGGCGGTGTGGAGCACCTCGAGCAGCACCGTCGCCTGCTCCGCCGGCCACGTCCCGAGATCGGCCGCCACGCTCGCTCCTCGTTCCCCGGCAGGTGCCGGTCTGGTCGGTCGGTTCCGACGCCGACTCTCGACGGTTCCGGCGTAGGGTGCGTAGGCTAACCCCGGCGACCCTCCACCGACGCACGGGAGCGGGCAGGGGACGGGTCGGAGCGACGAGGAGCCAGACGTGCCGGGACTGTCAGACGCACCGCGGATGTACCGCGTGCTCAAGAAGGTCCTGCCACCGGTCACCGACCGCTACTTCCACACGCGCGTCGAGGGGCTCGACGAGCACGTGCCGGTCGACGCACCCGCCATCCTCGCCAGCAACCACCTGTCGTTCATCGACTCGATCCTGCTGCCGGTCGCGGTGCCCCGACCCGTCTACTACCTCGGCAAGGCGGATTACTGGGACTCGTGGCGCACCCGTTGGTTCTTCGAGGGGACCGGCGTCGTGCCGGTGCGCCGCGGTGGCGGCGGCAGCGGCGACGATGCGCTCGCCACCGGGGTGGAGATCCTCAAGCGTGGTGAGCTGCTCGGGATCTACCCCGAGGGGACCCGCAGCCCGGATGGACGGTTGTACCGCGGCAAGACCGGACCCGTGCGGATGGCGCTCGAAGCGGGGGTGCCGATCATCCCCTGCGCGGTGATCGGGACCGACCGGGCGATGCCGACCGGCACCTACCTGCCGAACCGGTCGCCGGTGACCTTGCGCTACGGGCCGCCGCTCGACTTCTCCCGCTACGCCGACCGTCGCGACGACCCGTTCGTCCTGCGCTCGGCGACCGACGAGCTCATGTTCGAGATCATGCTGCTGTCGGGCCAGGAGTACGTCGACGAGTACGCCTCGAAGGTCAAGTCGGGCGCGGTCACCCTCGACGACGGCGGCGCGCAGGACCCGGCGGCGAACGATCCGAGCCTGCACATCGACGTCACGGACCGGACCGCCGACCGCCGCGCGGGCTGACCGCGTTCAGTCGTCGGTCGGCTCGAGGTCGATGCTCGCCGAGTTGATGCAGTAGCGCAGGCCGGTGGGCTGGTCGGGCGCGTCGTCGAAGACGTGGCCGAGGTGGCCGCCGCAGGTCGTGCACACCACCTCCGTGCGTCGCATCCCGAGGCTGCGGTCCTCCACCTCGCCGACGGCGCCGTCCTCGACCGGCGCGTAGAAGCTCGGCCACCCGCAGTGGGCGTCGAACTTGGTGTCCGAGGCGAACAGCGCCGTGCCGCACCCGGCGCAGCGGTAGGTGCCGGCGTCGGTGGTGTCCCAGTAGGCGCCGGTGAAGGGACGTTCGGTCGCCTGCTGGCGCAGCACCGCGTACTGCTCGGGGGTGAGGCGCTCGCGCCACTCGGCGTCGGTCAGCTGCACGGCGTCGGCCACGGGTTCCTCCTCGACGGGTGCCCACGAGGGTACGGGTCACCGCTGCGGTGTCGCCCCCGCGCGGCGGTCGTAGGATGCGCCGCCCGCACCAGCGTCACGACGAGGACGAGCACCCGTGGTCTCCCGCATCGGCATCCTGACCGGAGGTGGCGACTGCCCCGGCCTCAACGCCGCGATCCGCGCCATCGTGCGCCGCGCCGACCAGAGCAACGTGACCACCTACGGGTTCCGCGCCGGGTGGCGTGGCGTCCTCGAGGGGCAGGTCGAGCAGCTCACCATCGGTTCGACGCGGGGGCTGCTGCACCGCGGCGGCACGATGCTCGGGACCTCGCGCGTCGACCCCTACCGCGAGGAGGGGGGCGTCGCACGCATCCGCGAGGCGCTCGAGGTCTACCGGCTCGACGGCCTGGTGGTCATCGGCGGCGAGGGCACGTTGTCGGCGACGCGACGGCTCGCCGAGGACGAGGACCTGCCGCTGATCGGCGTCCCCAAGACCATCGACAACGACGTCGCCGGCACGGACCTGACCATCGGGTTCTCCACCGCCGTGCGCACCGCCACCGAGGCGGTCGACCGGCTGCACTCGACCGCCGAGTCGCACAACCGCGTCATGGTCCTCGAGGTCATGGGGCGCCACGCCGGTTGGATCGCGACCTACGCCGGGATGGCGGGCGGCGCCGACGCGATCCTGGTCCCCGAGGTGCCGTTCGACATCGACGCGGTGGGACGCCACCTCAAGCACCGGGCCGGCATGGGGCGCGACTTCTCCATCGTGGTGGTCGCCGAGGGCGCCCTGCCCAGGGAGGGCACCCTGGAGCTGGCGCCGGCACCGCTCGACGAGTTCGGTCGGCCCCGTCTCGGCGGCATCGGCCACACCATCGCGCACGAGATCGAGCAGCGCACCGGCTTCCCCGCCCGCGTCACCATCCTCGGCCACGTCCAACGCGGGGGCAGCCCGACCCCCATGGACCGGGTGCTCGCCACGCAGATGGGCGTCAAGGCGGCCGAGCACGCGATGGCCGGCCAGTGGGGGACCATGACCGCCTACCGCGACAGCCGCGTGGTGCCGATCACGCTGGGTGAGGCCACCTCGCACCTCAAGACCGTGCCGAGCGACCTGTTCGCGGTCGCCGAGACGTTCTTCGGGTGATGCGCACCCCGCCCTCGCTCGACCTCGCCGTCGACCTGGCCGCCCGTGCCGGGCAGCTGCTCGCCGGGTACGCGCAGCGGCTGACCGCGGGCGGCGACCTGTCGGTCACCACCAAGACGTCGCGGACCGACCCGGTGAGCGACGCCGACCGGAGCGCGGAACGTCTCATCGCGACCCGGCTCGCGCAGGTGCGCCCCGACGACGGGCTGCTCGGCGAGGAGGGGCAGGCCTCCCGCGACGGCACCTCCGGGTTCCGTTGGGTCGTGGACCCGCTCGACGGGACGGTGAACTTCCTCTACGGCCACCCGACCTGGTGCGTGTCGATCGCGTGCGAGGACGCCGAGGGGCCCGTGGTCGGCGTGGTGCACGCCCCCCTGCTGGGGGAGACCTGGACGGCGGTGCGGGGCGGCGGCGCCCACCGCGACGGGAGCGGGACCCCGTTGGCGGTGTCCACGGCGACCGACCTCGCCGACGCGCTGGTGGCGACCGGGTTCGGCTACGACCCGCTGATGCGCGCCGACCAGGGCCGCGCCGTCGCGGACCTGCTGCCCCGGGCGCGGGACGTGCGCCGCGGCGGGTCCGCAGCGCTCGACCTGGCCTGGACCGCGGCGGGCCGCCTCGACGGCTACCTCGAAGCGGGGCTGTCACCCTGGGACTGGGCCGCGGGACGGCTGCTCGTCACCGAGGCCGGCGGCCAGGTGTCGACCCCGGGGTGGTACCTCGGCGGACGGACGCAGCCGGCCGTGGTCGCCGGTGGCGCCGCGATCCACGGGCAGCTCGCCGCGTGGGTGGAGGGACGGCCGTGACGATCGTGGACCTGCGCAGCGACACCGTGACGCGGCCGACACCGGCGATGCGCGAGGCGATCGCGGCCGCGGACGTCGGCGACGACGTCTACGGCGAGGACCCGACCGTCCGCGCCCTCGAGGAGCGCGTGGCCGCGATGTTCGGGCGCGAGGCGGCCGTCCTCACCCCGTCCGGCCTGATGGCGACCCAGGTCCTCCTGCGGGCGCTGGCCACCCCCGGCAGCGAGGTGGTGTGCGAGTCCGACGCGCACGTGGTCGCCTACGAGGCGGGTGCTGCGGCCATCAACGCCCAGGTCCAGTTCCGGACCGTCGACGGCCACCGCGGCATCCTCGAGGCCGACGCGGTCCGCGACGCGCTACGCCCACCGAGCTTCCCGTACACCGAGGTGGCGGCGATCAGCGTCGAGGAGACCACCAACCGCGGTGGTGGCGCGATCCACGGCCTGACCCGTCTGCGGGCCCTGCGCGAGGTCGCCGACGAGCGTGACCTCGCGCTGCACGGCGACGGCGCCCGGCTGTGGCACGCGCTGGTGGCCACGGGTGACGACCCGGTGGCGGTCGGCCGGACGTTCACCGCGTTCAGCGTGTGCCTGTCGAAGGGGCTCGGCGCGCCGGTGGGCTCGCTCGCGGTCGGGGACGCGGCGACCATCGAGGTCGCGCGGCTGTGGCGACGACGGTTCGGGGGCGCGATGCGTCAGGCGGGCGTGCTGGCCGCGGCGGGCCTGTACGCGCTCGACCACCACCTCGACCGGCTCGCCGACGACCACGCGAACGCCCGCCACCTCGCCAGCCGGTTGACCGCGGCGGTCCCCGGCGCGGTCGACCTCGACGACGTCGTGACCAACCTGGTGTACGTCCGCACGGGCGATCGGCTCGCCACGGACGTGATCGCGGCGTTGGCCACCGCCGGGGTCCGGGTCGGCGCGATGGGCCCCCACCTGCTCCGCGCGGTCACCCACCTCGACGTCGACCGCGCGGGCGTCGACCTCGCCGCCGACCTGCTGATCGCCGAGCTCACCGCGGCGGCCTGACCCGGAGGAACCCCGTGGATCTGCTCGTCACCGGTGCCACCGGCTACGTCGGCGGACAGCTCGTGCCACGGTTGCTCGCGGAGGGCCACCGGGTGCGCTGTCTGGTCCGTGACGCCAGCCGGCTGACCGCCCCGTGGCGCGACCGCGTCGAGGTGGTGACCGGCACCGTCGAGGACGAGGGTGCGGTGCTCCGCGCCGCCGACGGCGCGGATGCGGCCTACTACCTCGTGCACGGGCTCGAGCACCGGGTCAGCGGGCTGCTCGAACGTGAGGTCGCCGCCGCAGCGTCGTTCCGCGAGGGCGTCGCCGCCGGCGGCGTCCGGCGCATCGTCTACCTCGGTGGCCTCGTCGACGAGGCCGACCTCGCGCGCACCTCACCGCACCTGTACGCCCGGCAGCAGGCGGGCCAGACCCTCCGCGACGGCGAGGTGCCCGTCACCGAGCTGCGTGCCGGGATCGTCCTCGGCGCCGGCAGCTCGTCCTTCCGGCTGCTGGCGACCGCGGCGGCGAGCCCCATCACCGTGCGGGCGCCGATGACCCGGTCCCGCACCCAGCCCATCGCGGAGGCCGACCTCGTCGACCTGCTGGTCGCGGTGGTCGACGACCCCCGCGCGGCGTGGCGGACCCTCGACGTCGGCGGCCCGGACGTGCTGACCTACGGCGAGCTGGTCGGCCGGCTGCGCGAAGCGATGGGTTCCCGGCCGGCGGCGGCCATCCCGCTGCCGTACCTGCCGCCGGAGATCGCGGCGACGGGTGCGGCCGTGCTCAGCAACCTCGACCCGAACCTGGTGCTGCCGCTGCTGCGTTCGGCGGAGGAGGACGCCGTGGTGCGCGACGGGACGGCCAGGGAGCTGTACCCGCGGCTGGCCACCACCTCGGTGGAGGACGCGATCGCCACCGCCCTCGCGGACACGGCGGCCGCGGGGGGAGCCGGCTGAATCACGCGGTCGCGGACCGTCCCCAGGCGCCGGCACGACGGGTCGCGTCGGGGGCAGCCACCTCGCGGCCACCCGCCGTCGCGTAGGTCGCGACCGCTTCACGCAGGGCCAGCAGGTCGTCCTTGACCAACGCCTGCGGACCGTCGCAGAGGGCCGCCTCGGGACGCGGGTGCACGTCGACGATGATGCCGTCGGCGCCGACCGCGATGGCCGCACGTGTCAGCGGCAGCACGAGGTCACGCTTCCCGCCGGAGTGGGACGGGTCGATGATGACCGGCAGGTGGGTGAGCGACTGGGCGACCGGGACGGCCGACACGTCGAGGGTGTTGCGGGTCATCGGCTCGTAGGTGCGGATGCCGCGCTCGCACAGGACGACCTGGAGGTTGCCGGTGTGGGCGATGTACTCGGCCGCCATGATCCACTCGTCGATGGTGGCGGTCAGGCCGCGCTTGAGCAGCACCGGCTTGCCCGCCATCCCCACCTCCTTGAGGAGCTGGA
>CAYSTY010000013.1:0-6948 GCA_964433685.1 uncultured Actinomycetota bacterium
CGCGAACGCATCCGGACCGCGTGGCTGACCCTCGAGTTCGAGGACCCGGAGGCCGCCGTCGACGACATCGGGACGGCCATCGAGTCGCACGGGGGCTTCGTCGCCCTGGCGGACCTCGCCCGCGACGACGGTTCCGGCGAGCTGTACGGGAGCATCACCCTGCGTGTCCCGAGCGCGGAGCTCCTGCCGGCGCTGGACGCTCTCGAGGACCTGGCCGCCGACGCGCCGGTGCGCCGCATCGAGGAGGAGGAGGTCGGCGCGCAGCTGACGGATCTGCGGGCGCAGGTGACCAACCTGACCGCGTACGAGGAACAGCTGCGCGAGCTGCTCGCCGAGGTGCGCGAGGACAGCAGCGATCCCGACGACCTGCTGCCCATCGTGGAACGGTTGCAGACGGTGCGTTCGGACATCGATCGGCTGCGGGCGCAGCGCGACGCCCTCGACGATCGCGTCGCGCTGTCGACCATCGAGGTGAGCCTCGAGCCGACCGCGACGGACGCGCCGATCGTGACCAGCTCGTGGACCCCCGGCCGGACCGTGGAGGAGGCGCTCGCGGCGACCGGTCGCGCGCTGGCCGGGGTCGCGGACGCCGCCATCTGGCTGGTCGCCACCGCCGTCCCCGTGGGCGTGGTGCTGTTCGGGCCCCCGGCCACGGCCTGGTGGTGGTGGCGCCGACGCCGTCCCGAGGTCGGCCCGGTTCGGCCCACGCCACCCCCAGCCGCCCCCGCACCACCGGCGTGACGGCCTCGCTAGCGTCGGCGCCTCCCACCCTCCCCGGAGGTCCGTGTGCGTCAAGCCCTGGCCGCGCTCGCCGCGCTGCTGGTGCTCGGCGCCGTCGTCGGCGTCGCCTACGTCACCCTCGAGGGCCAGGACGCCGAGGAGACGGTCGGCGAGGCGCCGGACGCCACCGTCGACCGCTACCTCGCTGCGTGGGCCGACGGGGACCACGACGCGATGGCCGAACTGGTCCGCGACCCACCCGCGACGTTCGTCGAGGATCACCAACAGCTGCGTGACGGGCTCGGCCTGACGGCCCTCACCGTCGAACGGACCGGGATCGTCGAGGACGTGGACGGACGCGCCACCGCGACCGCGGAGGTCACCGCGGACGTCCCCGAGGTGGGTCCGATCAGCTGGCCGGTCGAGGTGCGGGTCCTCCGGGAGCGAGGCCGCTGGGGCGTGGCGTGGTCCCCGGCGGCGCTGCACCCCGAGTGGCGCGCGGGCCTGCGGTTCGTGACCACCGTCGCCCCCGCCGAGCGGGCGCCGATCCTGGCCCGCGACGGCACCGAGCTCGCCGGCGCGGGCGAGCGGGTGACCTACGGGTTCGAGCCGAGCATCGTCGAGGACGCCGCCGAGGTGGTCGCGGCGTTCGAGGCCGCGATCCCGGGCAGCGGCTCCACGGCGGAACGACTGCTCGCGCAGGGCGGCCTCGTCGACGGGTGGTTCTACCCCGTCGTGTCGTTGGCGGCGACGCAGGCCACCGACGCCACCCGTGAGCTGAACCGCGTGCCCGGCGTGCTGCGTCGGACCGAGGACGGCGGTCGGAACCTCCTCGCCGACGGTTTCGCCGTCCACGTCGTCGGCCGGACCGGTGAAGCGACCGCGGAGGAGCTCGAACGGCTCGGCGCCCCCTACGAGGCGGGCGACGAGATCGGTCGCACCGGGCTCGAGGAGGTGCTCGAGCGACGGCTGGCGGCCCGGGAGGAGATCCGCATCGAGCTCCGGGACGGCGAGACCGGGCCCGTCCGCACCACGCTGGCCACCAGCGCCGTCGATCGTGAGGGCGACGAGGGGGTGGCCACCACCGGACCGGTGGCGACCACGCTGGACGTCACCGTCCAGCGTGCGGTCGAGAACACCCTCCTCGGCCGGCGGACGCCGACGGCCGTCGTCGTGGTCGACGCGACCGACGGCGCCATCCGGGCAGCGGCGAGCCGACCGCTCGACGGGTTCAACCGCGCGTTCGAGGGCCGCTACCCGCCCGGTATCGCCATCGCACCCGTGGTCGTCGACGCGCTCGTCGCCGCTGGCTCGGACCCGCGACAGGAGGTCAGCTGCCCGGCCGAGGCGGTGGTGGCCGGTCGGCGCACCGAGAACGTCGCCGAGGTCGAACGTGCCGACGGGCCGCTGCCGGCAGCGGTCGGTGCGGGGTGCGCGACGTCGCTGGCGGTGATCGGCGCCGAGCTCGGCGCGGACGCGCTGTCCACGGCGGCCGAACGGTTCGGGGCCGGGACCCCTCCGATCGTGCCGCTGTTCGCCAACGGCTTCTCGCTGCCCACGCCGGTCGACGTCGGTGAAGCCGGGGTCGCGGCCGCAGGCCAGGCGCGGACGGAGATCTCCCCGTTGCACCTGGCGAGCGTGGCGGCCGCGGCCACGTCGGGACGCTGGTGGCCGCCCTACCTGCTCGAGGACGACGGCCCGGGTCGGGACGCGGCCAGGTCCCTGGCACCCGGCGCGCTCGACGGTCTCGAGCAGCTGTTCGCTGGGACCGGCAGCGACCTCGACGGACCGGGCCTACGCGGGCTGTCCGGCCCGGCGCGGGGCAGCGACGGCACCGTCCACTCGTGGTTCGTCGGAGCGGTCGGCGGGCTCGGCGTGGCCATCCTCGTGGAGGACGACGGGGACGGCGGGGAGGACGCCGCACCGCTCGCGTCACGGTTCGCCCACGAGCTGGCCGCTCTCGCCGACACCCCGGTGGACGAACCGTAGGTGCGGTGGCCTACCTTGCCGGCGCGACCCTGACGACGGAGGTTCGACCGTGCCCACCCTGACGCTCACCGGTGACACCGACGCCGACCGCCTCCTGTCGGACAACGCCTTCGCGCTGCTCGTCGGCATGCTGCTCGACCAGCAGATCGCGATGGAGCTGGCGTTCGTCGGCCCCCAACGCCTCGCCGAACGACTCGGTGGCGAGCTCACCCCGGCAGCCGTCGCGGCGGTCGACCCCGACCACCTCGAAGCGCTGTTCCGGGACAAGCCAGCCATCCACCGCTACCCCGGATCGATGGCGAAGCGGGTCCACGCGCTGGCCGGCCACATCGTCGAACACCACGGCGGGGACGCGGCCGCGGTCTGGACCGGAGCCGACGACGGCCGGGACCTGTACCGGCGGGTGGCCGACCTGCCGGGCTACGGCGACCAGAAGGCCCGCATCTTCGTGGCGCTGCTCGGCAAGCAGTGCGGCGTCACCCCGTCCGGGTGGCGCGAGGCCGCCGGCGAGTACGGCGAGGACGGCTACCGCTCCATCGCCGACGTCACCGATCCGGAGACGCTCGCCAAGGTCCGGGAGTTCAAGCAGGCGCGCAAGGCCGCGGCCAAGGCGGCGAAGGCCGCGGGCAGCGACGGGTGAGCTTCACGCTTCCGGCACCACCGAGACCCGGAACAGCAGCAGCGTCACGAAGCCGACCGCCAGGATGCCGAACAGCGACCACCCCCAGCCCTTGCTCCACGGCCACACCGGCAGCGCGCCGACCATGAGCAGGCCGAGCACGATCAACGGCAGCAGGTTGGCCACGCAGGACTCCGACGGTCGGCGACGCGGACGCTACCTGGCCGGTCGGCACCTGCCGGACCGCCGTCGCCACTAGCGTGCGGCTCCCCTGCCCCGAGAACGACGGTCCTGCACCGTCCACCGGAGTGCTCGATGAGACTGGCCATCCTGTCGCGCAACGCCTCGCTGTACTCCACGCGCCGTCTCAAGGAAGCGGCCGAGGCACGCGACCACGAGGTCCGGGTGATGGACTACCTGCGGTGCGTGATCGACATCACCTCGCACCGCCCGGCGATGCACTACGGAGGCTCGCAGGTCTCCCCCCTCGACGCGGTCATCCCGCGCATCGGCGCCACCCACACCTTCTACGGCACCGCCGTCGTGCGGCAGTTCGAGATGATGGGCGTCTACCCGACCGTGGAGTCGCAGGCGATCAGCCGGTCCCGCGACAAGCTGCGGTCGCTGCAGCTGCTCGCCGCCGAGGGCGTGGGCCTGCCGGTGACCTCCTTCGCGCACTCGACCAAGGACATCGACGGGCTCATCTCGCTGGTCGGCGGCGCTCCGCTGGTCATCAAGCTGCTCGAGGGCACCCAGGGGATGGGCGTGGTGCTCGCGGAGACCAAGAAGGCCGCGGAGTCGGTCATCGGCGCCTTCCGGCAGCTGAACGCCAACATCCTCGTGCAGGAGTTCATCAAGGAGTCCCGGGGCACCGACATCCGGGCGTTCGTGGTGGGCAACCGTGTGGTCGCCGCGATGGAGCGCACCGCGGCGCCGGGCGAGTTCCGTTCCAACGTCCACCGCGGCGGGGAGGCCAAGCGCATCCGCCTCACCCCCGAGGAACGGTCGATCGCCAAGCGCGCGGCCAAGATCCTCGGTCTGAACGTCGCCGGAGTGGACCTGATGCGGTCCAACCACGGTCCGGTCGTGCTCGAGGTGAACTCCTCCCCGGGCCTCGAGGGCATCGAAGGCGCGACCGGCGTGGACGTCGCATCGAAGGTCATCGAGTTCATCGAGGCCAACGCCGCACCGAAGGCCACGACCCGGGCGCGCAAGAAGGCCTGATCCGGGCACCCGCCGACGCCCGCGCGGTCAGCTCGAGCGGTCGGCCTGCACGGCGTCCCAGCTCTTGCGCGCGGCGATCAGCACCGGGTCCCAGACGGGCGCGAACGGCGGCGCGTAGGACAGGTCGAGGTTCAGCAGCTCCTCGACCGTCATCTCGTTCCACAGGGCCGCCGCGAACACGTCGATGCGTTTGGCGGCACCGTCCTCGCCGACGATCTGTGCCCCGAGGAGCCGACCGGAACGGCGTTCGGCGATCGTCTTCACCTCGATGGGGCTGGACGTCGGCCAGTAGCCGGCCTTCGTGGTCGAGCTGACCGTGGCCGTGATCGGGTGGTAGCCGGCTCGCGCCGCCTCCGACTCACCGAGGCCGGTGCGGCCGATCTCCACGCCGCACACCTTCGTGGCCGCCGTGCCGAGCACGCCGGGGAACGTCGCGTACCCGCCACCGAGGTTGATGCCGGCGACGCGACCGGTCTTGTTGGCGATCGTCCCGAGCGCGATGGCGGTCGGTCGCCCCGACACGCGGTGGAGCACCTCGGCGCAGTCGCCCGCGGCCCACACGTTCGGCACGCGGGTGCGCTGCTGGACGTCGACGACGATGCCGCCCGACTCGGCCCCCACCGCGATCCCCGCCTCGCGCGCCAGCGTGCTGTTCGGACGGGCGCCGGTGCCGAGCACCACCACGTCCGCCGGGAGCTCCCCAGCGTCCGTGGCCACCCCGGTCACACGCCCGCTGGTGTCCCGCGTCACCGCCTGCACGCCGGTGTCGAGGTGGAGCGTGATGCCCATGCCCTCCATCGCATCGGCGACCCGACGCCCCACGTCCGGATCCAGGGTCCGCATCGGGCTCGCCCCGCGATCGACGAGGTGGACCTCCATCCCGCGGGTCACGAACGCTTCGGCGATCTCCAGGCCGATGTAGCCGGCACCGATGACCACCGCGCGGGAGCCGCGGCCCCCGCCGCCGCCGAGCCCGTCGAGGTGGTCGATGATGGCCTGCCCGTCGTCGAGGGTCTGGACGCCGAACACGCCGGGACCGTCGAGGCCCGGCAGATCGGGACGTGACGGTTCGGCGCCCGTGGCGATCAGCAGCTCGTCGTACCCCTCGTCGCGCTCGGCACCGTCGTCGAGGTTCCGGACCCGGACCGAGCCCGCCTCGGTGTCGATGGCCACGACCTCGTGACGGACCCGCGCATCGATGTCCTGCCGCGCACGGAACTCGGCGGGGGTGCGCACCACCAGATCGGCACGCTCGTCGACGACCTCACCGATCCAGTAGGGGATCCCACAGGCGGAGTAGGAGGTGTCGGTGCCGCGCTCGAAGGCGACGATCTCGAGCTCGTCCGGGCCGCGCCCGCGCCGCGCCTGCGAGGCGGCGGACATGCCGGCCGCATCGCCACCCACGACCACGAGCCGCCGTCGTCCCACCTGCGCTCCATCCCTGGTCGGTGCGCGGGACGCTACCCGCCCCTGCCCTGCCGTCGACCGACGGTAACGTTGCGTGGCCGCGACGACGCGTAGGGGCCCGGGCCCCTCCGGTCATCAGCGCGTTCCGCGAGGGTCCCCGGGCCCTCGCGCGACCGTGACGAGCGCGGCAAGGTGGCGACGACGGGGCCCTGTGCCCACGGACGGCCGAACGGGTCGAGGGGGCACACGTGAGACGCGTCGGAGGACGGGCCGTGATCGCAGCGGCGAGCCTGCTGTGCGGGGTCGCGCTCACGGCGTGCACGGGCTCGGCCGAGGGCGCGGGGACCGGACCGTGCTTCGACGAACCACCCCACGAGCCGGGAGACACCGCGCGGGTCGACTGCGAGGGCGCCCGGTACGAGCTCGTGGCCGAGACGACCCTCGACGGCTCGGGGCTCGCGGGCTGGCCCGGGCGGCTCGAGCTCGCCACCGAGGTCCACGACCGTTGCCTCGAGGAGGCGGAGGCCTACGTCGACGCCTCGCTGCCGGAGCTCGGCTACGACGTCTGGTTCTCCCACCCCGGTGAGGAAGCCTGGACCGACGGCGACCGTGACATCATCTGCGCCATCGAGGACATCGAAGGTCGCGCCCGTGCCGGGGCCGGCGGAGGTGACGCGTGATCGGGTTCCGCGAGCGACTGCACGAACGGCTCCGTGACCAGCGCGGCGGCGTCTCGGCCGAGCAGGTCGCGGTCATCGTGGTGGTCGCGGCGGTCATCGCCGCCCTGTTCGCGATCGGGCTGCCGCAGGAGGTCGGCGACACCGGCGAGGTCGCGGTGGACTGCCTGTTCGACGACCCCGAGGACTGCGAGCTGATCGGCGAGGACGGGTCGCTCGGCCAGGACGGCGGCGGCACGGACGGCGGCGGGTCCGACGGCGGCGGCACCGACGGCGGAGGCTCGGACGGTGACGGCAGCGACGGCGGCGGCA
>CAYSTY010000013.1:7048-12214 GCA_964433685.1 uncultured Actinomycetota bacterium
CGGCTCGGACGACGGCTCGGACGGCGGCTCGGACGACGGGGGCGGTGACGGCGGGGACCCCTCGCCGCCCAACCCGAACGACCCCGGGACCGGCGGCGACGACGACAACACCGACCCGACCACCAACGACGGTGACCCGGTCAACACCCTGACGGGCGCGTTCCTCGACCGGGCGATCGACCAGTCCCTGGCCGGGCTCGGGCCCGCGGTCGCACTGACCCGTTCGTACCTCAGCAACGTCACCGAGGCCGGTGACCTCGGTCCCGGTTGGCAGCACGCGTTCGAGACGCGGGTCGTCGTCTCGGGCGACACCATCGTGCTCGTGAGCGAGCACGGGGGCCGCAGCGTCTTCCGACTGGCGCCCGACGGCAGCATCGTGGCCGGCCCCGGTGTGCGGACCGAGCTCCGGCGGCTCGACGACGGGTTCCAAGCCCACCGTCGTGACGGCTCCGTGCTCCGTTTCGACGCGGGCGGTCGGTTGACGTCCATCACCGATCGGCTGGGCTCACAGCTGACGGTCGAGCGTGACGGCTCGCGCATCACGGTCGTGACCGGTGCCAGCGGCCAGCAGCTGCGCTTCACCTACGACGGCGACCGCCTCACCGAGGTCGCGACGGACGACGGACGCCGCACCGCGTACGGCTACGACGACCGGGGGCGGCTCACCAGCGTCACCGATCCCCTCGGCGGCACCACGCGGTACGCCTACGACGACGGTGACCGTGTCACCGAGGTCACCGACGCCAACGGTGACCAGGTCGTCGTGAGCACCTACGACGCCGAAGGCCGCGTCGTGGAGCAGCTCGAGGGCGGCACCGACCGGTGGCGGTTCGAGTACGAGGACGACGGCGACATCCGGGTCACCACCGTCACCGCCCCCGACGGCGGTAGCCGTACCTACCGCTACGAACGGCGCTCGCTCGTGTCGGTCACCGACGCCCTCGGGCACGAGGTGACGATGACCTACGACCGGGACCTCAACCTCGCCTCCTTCACCGACGCGATGGGTCGGACCACCACCTTCGAGCACGACGCGGCCGGCGAGGTCACCCTCGTCCAACCCCCCGCGCCCTTCGCGCCGCAGCGGTTCGAGTACGACCGGGACGGCAACCTCGTCGCGGTCACCGATGCCGCCGGAGCCACGACGCGCTACGGCTACGACGAGCACGGTTCGGTCACCTCGATCACCGACCCGACGGGTGAGGTGACCCGCCTCCACTACGGCGAGGTGCCGGGTGTTCCCTCCCGCGTCGAGCTGCCCGGCGACCGCGCCTGGACCTACCGGTACGACGACCACGGGCACCTGGTCGAGCAGCGTTCCCCCGAGGGACGTGCCCTCGCGTTGGGCTACGACGACCAGGGGAACGTGGACCGGATCGCCCAGCTCGGGGACGACACCGACCCCACCTGGACGATGACCTGGAACGACGCCGGGTGGCTGACCGCGTCGACGGACCCGACCGGGGCGACCACGAGCTACGTCTACGACCAGGTCGGCCAGATCGCCAGCATCGAGGACCCGGCGGGCCGACGGACCGCGTACACCTACGACGCGCTGTACCGGCTCACGGAGGTGACCAGCGCCGACGAGGCGACCACCGCCTACGAGTACGACGGTGGCCGGCTCGTCGCACGGGTCGCACCGACGGGAGCTCGTACCGACTTCGACCACGACGCCGTGGGCCGGTTGGTGTCCGTGACCGGCCCGGACGGCGCGGTCTGGAGCTACGGCTACGACCCGGTCGGCAACCTGATCGAGGTCGAGGAGCCCACGGGCACGGTCACGCGCACGACGTTCAACGCGTTCGGCTCCCCCGAGACCATCCACACCGCCGGCGAGGAGCCCGTCGAGGTCGCCTACGACGCCGCGGGGCGCATCACGGCCATGCTCGACGAGCTCGGTGAGCAGACCTACGAGTACGACGACGCCGGTCGCCTCACCGGCATCGCCCGGGACGGACGGACCACCCACGCCTACCGCTACGACGAGGTCGGCAACCTCGTGAGCCGGTCGGTGGACCCGCTCGCGGAGGTCCGCTTCACCTACGACCTCGACGGTCTGCCCGTCACGATCACCAGCGGCGAGCTCGACATCACCCAGCGGTTCGACGACGCCGGCCGGCTGGTCGAACGCGAGGACGGCCGCGGCGTGACCACGGCGTTCGCCTACGACGCCGCGTCCCGGCTCAGCACCATCCACGCCCAGGACGTCGACGGGCGCACCGTCGACGTGCAGCGCTACGCCTACGACGTCGCCGGCCTGCCGGTCCGGCACAACACCGTCGCGGACGAGACCACCTACGACTACGACGCCCTCGGGCGACTGACCGCGGCGACCACGGTCGCCCGCGGCACCGGCGAGGTCCTCGAACAGCTCGGCTACGGCTACGACGACGCGGGCCGGCGTACGAGCCTGACCTCGGTGGCGGGCACGACCTCGTACCGCTACGACGACGCCGACCGACTCATCAGCAGCGACGGTCCGGACGGCGAGGTCGCCTACGGCTACGACCCCGCCGGGAACCGGACCCGTGCGGGCGACGTCGAGCTCGAGTTCGGACCGCTCGGCCGCCTGGCGGCCGTCACCGACGCCGACGGTGTCCGCACCGAACACGTCCACGACGGTGCCGGGGTGCGGGTGCGCTCCGAGAGCTCCGACGGGACCACCCTCGACCACGTGTGGGACCTCGCTGCGCCGAACTACCCGCTGCTCGCCACCGCGGGCCCCGACGGGCTCGAGGCGTACGTCACCTCCGCGGACGGCGAGGTGCTCGCGGCGACGCCCACCGACAGCCGTCGACCGAGCACCGTCCACACCGACGCGCTCGGTTCGATCACCGCGCTGTCCGACGTGGACGGCCACCGGTCCGCGGCCGTGACCTACGACCCGTTCGGTGACGTCCGCCACGCCACCGGGGACGCACCGCCGCTCGCGATCGGTTTCACCGGCGAGCACACCGATCCGTCCACCGGTCTCGTGCACCTGCGGCTGCGCGACTACGACCCCTCGGTCGGGCAGTTCACCGCGCTCGACCCGGCACCGGCTCCCACGGCAGCGCCGTACACCACCCCCTACCACTACGCCTACAACGCACCGACGGTCCACACCGACCCGTCGGGTGCCTGCCCGTGGTGCGTGGTCACCGCCGCCGTCGGCGGTGTCGTCAACGCCGGCCTCGAGGTCGGCGGGTCCCTGATCCGCGGCGAGGAGGTCAAGCTCGGCAACGTCGCCGGCGCGTTCGTCGAGGGCGCGATCGTCGGTGGCCTCGCCGGGACCGGCGTCGGCCTCGTCGGCGTCGCCGCGATCGGTGTCGGAGCGAACGCGGCGAACCAAGCCACCAGGCACACCATCAACGGCACCTGGAGCGAGTTCAACCCGGTCTCCGGCGCGGCTGAGCTCGCCCTGGCCGGAGGGCTGGCGGCCGCCGGCGGGGCGGTGATGAGGTCGTTGACCACGCCGACGGTGACCACCAGCGGGTTCCAGGTCTCGGGCCCGTCGCTCGACGTGAACAACGCGGCGCAGATGTTCCGCTGGAACACCGGGCTGAACACCAACCTGGCGTTCCGCCAGCAGGTGCTGATGATGCCGGTGAACGAACTGACCGGATCGTCCAAGCGATGACCCGACCCGGTGGCACGACGCCGACCGTCATCCCCGATGTCGAGGCTCGCCCCGTCCGGGCGCTGCTCGTCGCCGGGGCGGTCGGCGTCGCGCTGCTGCTCTACGGGGTGTTCGAGCCCGGGCAGGTGCTCAGCGACGTCGCGGCACGCGCCGTGTGGATCGCTCTCACCGCGGCGTGCACGGTCCCGTTCGTCCTCGGTCCGCTGTGGGCACGCCTGCGGGTGACCGACGGGGTGCTGACCAAGCGGGTGCTCCGGACCCGCCGGGTCGACCTCACCGACCTGGTGACGATCCGCACCTTCCGCGACCGTCCGTGGCAGAGCAACCCGCCCGGCGTCATCCGGTTCGAGGACGCTCGTGGCGGCGCCGTCGACGTCCCGCTGGTGTCCGGCCCCTGGGTCCCGACCGAGCCGCTGTGGCGGTCGCTCGCCGTGGCGATCGAGGCGTCCGGTCTGCCGATGTCGGGGATCGTCGGCGCGCAGGTCGAGATCTACCTCCAACGGTCCCTGCGGGTCGACGACGCCAACCGTGCGGCGCTCGAACGTCGCCGTGCCGAGCTGCGTCACGGCCGCACGACCCCGCACACGACCCGCGGTGGCGGACTCGACACCCCTCGGCTGCTCGCACTCGGCGGGGTCCTGGTCGCGGCGAGCGTCCTCGGCGCCGCGGTCGGCGGGGCGTTCCCGCCGGAGGCGGCCGGCACCGTGCAGGTGGCTGCGGCGGTCGTCCTCCTCGCGCTCGTGGCGCTGCTGTTCCTGCGCCGGCGCGAGCACCTCCGGCTCACCGCCGACGCGACGCTCCGGTCGCGTGCCGGTGAGGTCCAGCTCGGTCAACTGTCCAGCGTGGACCTCGTACCCGACCACGCGTTCCTGTCGACCACCGTCGGGGGCCGGATCCCGCTCGGACGGCGCACCCCACACCTGCGTCTCCAGGACCGCGCTGGCGGCGACATCGACGTCGACCTCGGCGGGCGGTGGCGCGAACCGGTGCCGCTGCTGCGCGCCATCCTGGCCGCCGCGGACGAGCGGGGCGTACCCCTGACCGAGCACGCCCGCTACGAGCTCGAGTTCCGCTGCGGGCTCACCGGCCGGACGCGCTGGCCCGCCGACGACACGCCGGGGACCACCGGAGCGTGAGGGAACCGCTCACGTGCGGTGCAGCGATGCCCGCAGGTGGTGGGTCGTCGGCGTCTCCGCGTGCGCCATCCACAGGTCGTAGCTGAGGTGGTCCCCGTCGAGGACGAAGCGACGTCGCAGCGCCCGGACGTCCTTGGCGGTGGCGGTCGTGCCCACGCTCGTCGTCGACAGCTCGAGCACGAGAGCACCGTCGGCGTCGGTGGCGAGGGTCCCCTCCTCGACCTCGACGATCCCGGTCGGGTGTGCGAGGACGAGCTCGACCCGATCGACCCCGACGACGCGCAGGTAGCCGGCCTCGGCGTGCATCGGGGCGCCCGTCGCCGGATGGCGCGTGCGCTGCTGGTAGGCGAGGAACGGCTTGCCGACGTGGCCGAAGCTCACCGACTCGCGGTAGGTGAACGGCTCGAT
>CAYSTY010000013.1:12314-14125 GCA_964433685.1 uncultured Actinomycetota bacterium
GGCTGCTCGTCGGGGATGCTGACGTCGGGCTTGGTGGGAGCGGACACCTGGACTCCGTGGTCGGGGGAGGTCGCCCGCGAGGCTAGCGTCCGCCGTCATGGCCCTCTCCCTGCTGCTGATCGTGGTCGGCCTCGCGGTCCTGACCTACGCCTCCGACCAGTTCGTGGTCGGTGCCGCTCGCGTGGCCCGGACCCTGGACCTGTCGCCGATCCTCATCGGTGCGGTGGTCATCGGCTTCGGCACGAGCGCGCCCGAGATGCTGGTGTCCGGCATCGCCGGGGCACAGGGTTCGCTCGACATCGGCGTCGGCAACATCATCGGCTCCAACGTCGCCAACCTCTCGCTCGTGCTCGGCGTCGCCGCGCTGGTGACGCCGATCGTGGTCCGGTCCCCCGTGCTCAAGCGTGAGGCGCCGATCGCCCTCGCCGCCACCCTCGTCTTCGCCGTGGTCGTGCAGGGTGGGCTCGCCGGGGGTGAGGCCCTGATCCTCGCCGCGGTGCTCGTGATCGGCCTCACGCTGATCATCCTCGGTGCGCGCCGGGGTGATGCCGACCTCACGGCGGAGGTCGAGGAGTTCCTCGCCGACGACACCCGCACGGGCGTCGAGGTGGTGCGCACCCTGCTCGGGCTCGCGTTCACCCTCGGCGCGGCCAAGATCCTGGTCGATGCGGCCGTCGACATCGCCGCCCAGCTCGGCCTCGCGGAGGGGTTCGTCGGCCTCACCATCGTGGCCATCGGGACCTCGCTGCCGGAGCTGGCGACGGCGGTCCAGGCGGCCCGGCGCGACGAGACCGACCTGATCGTCGGCAACCTGCTGGGCAGCAACCTGTTCAACGCCGGTGCGGTCGGTGCCGTCGCCGGGTTCCTCGGCCCGGGTGCGCTGCAGGACCCGGACCTGACCGGCCTCGCGGTCGTCCTGATGGTGGCGGTCGGGGTGCTCGCCACCGTGTTCATGATCACCGGCAAGCGTGTGGCTCGCATCGAGGGCGCGATCCTGTTGCTGTTGTACGCCGCTGCCGTACCGTTCCTCGCCTGACCGGGAGCCGACCCGTGGAACTGCTCGTCATCGACCACCACCCGACGACCGGACCGTGCCGGTTCACCGAGGTGCTCGACGGCCGTGCCGACCTCGCGTCCTGGCGCAGCATCGACGTGCCGGGCGGTGGACCGCTGCCGACCGACCTCGACGACGTCGGCGGCATCGTGGTCATGGGTGGTCCCCAGTCGGTCACCGAGGACCACCCGTGGATCGCCGGCGAGCTCGACCTGCTGCGCCGCGCGGTCGACGCGGACGTGCCGGTGTTCGGGGTGTGCCTCGGTGCCCAGCTCCTGGCGACCGCCACCGGCGGCGAGGTCACCACCCGCCCCCTGCCGGAGATCGGGTTCGTGCCGCAGCGTCGCCTCGAGGAGGGCGCGAGCGACGAGCTGACCGCCGGCTGGCCCGACGGGGCGGCGACCGTGCTGTGGCACGGCGACCAGGTCACGCGCCTGCCGGACGGGGCCGTGGCGCTGCTCGAGGGCGACGAGGGGGTGACCGCGTGGCGCATCGGCAGCGCGTTCGCGACCCAGTCCCACCCCGAGGTCGATGCCGCGCAGCTCGCACGGTGGGTCGAGCTCGAGGACCTCGACGGCCAGCTGCGGGCCAGCGGCATCGACCCCGACGTCTTCATCGCCGAGGCAGCCCGTCGCGAGCCGTTCCTGCTCGCGGTCGGCCTGTCGCTGTTCGGCCGGTTCGTCGACGGTCCGGTCCGGCGTCGGGTCACCGGCAGCGCCCGCTGACCGTCAGCGCCCGCTGACCGTCAGCCGCCCGC
>CAYSTY010000013.1:14225-20912 GCA_964433685.1 uncultured Actinomycetota bacterium
CGCCCGCTGACCGTCAGCCGCCCGCGACGGCGGGGACGATGCTGACCGTCGCGCCCGCAGGCACCGGCGTGTCGAGGCCACGCTCGGTCCGCACGTCGCGGTCGCCGACGAACACGTGCACGAAGCGGTGCAGCTGCCCGTCCGCGCCCAGGAGCCGCGCGGCGACCCCCGGGTGGACGGCCTCGAGCGCCGCGAGCACGGCACGGACGTCGTGCCCGGCCACGCTCACGCGCGCCGCCCCACCGGTCAGCGACCGCAGGGGCGTGGGGATGCGGACGGACGGCACGGTGACCTCCTCGGCGACGGACGGGCACCGAGGCTGCCAGCCGGTCGCGGTACCGTCCCGCACCCGGTGCGCGTCGCGGCCCCGCCCGGGGCGGCGGCACACCGTACGCCGCCGAATGTCGTAGGGCTCCCCGTGTCCGACCGCACCGTCGACCGCTTCACGGCCCGTACCTTCTCGCACCGTGAGTTCGACGCCGCCGCGCTCGCCGAGCGCAAGCGTGCGGCCGGCCTGACCGTGGCCGTGGTCATCCCCGCCCGGGACGAGGAAGCGACGGTCGGACGGGTCGCAGGGACCTTCGTCGAACAGCTCGGTGGCGCGCTCGGACTCGTCGACGAGGTGCTCGTCGTCGACGCCGACTCCGCCGATCGGACCGCCGAGGTCGCGCGCGCCGCAGGTGCGCGCGTGGTGCGACAGGCCGACGTCCTGCCCGAGGCCGGCACGGCGCCGGGGAAGGGCGAGGCGCTCTGGAAGGGTCTGGCCGCCACCGACGGTGACCTGGTCTGCTTCGTCGACGCGGACATCGTCGACGTCGACCCCCGCTTCGTCGTGGGCCTGCTCGGCCCCCTGCTCACCGACCCCGGCATCGGCTACGTCAAGGCGACCTACGACCGCCCGCTCGACCTCGGCGGTCAGCTGCGGGCCGAGGGCGGAGGACGGGTCACCGAGCTGCTCGCGCGGCCGTTGCTGGCCGCCTTCTGGCCGGAGCTGGCCTGGCTCGCCCAGCCGCTGGCGGGCGAGTACGCGGGCCGTCGCAGCCTCCTCGAGTCCCTGCCGTTCGTCCGCGGCTACGGCGTGGAGCTCGGCCACCTCGTGGACGTGGTCGCCGCCCACGGCGCCGACGCGATCGCGCAGGTCGATCTCGGACGTCGCGTGCACGTGCACCAACCGCTGGACGCGCTCGGCCGCATGGCGGCGGAGATCCTGCACGTCGCCGTCGACCGGCTCGCACGGCAGGGTCGGCTGGTGCTGACCGATCCGCTCGCCACGGCGTTGTTGCAACCGGTCCGGGACGCCGGCGGGCAGCTCGACCTCGCCCGTCACGACGTGGCACCCTCCGAACGCCCCCCGCTGGCCGCCTGG
Organism: uncultured Actinomycetota bacterium; assembly: GCA_964433685.1. Lineage (GTDB taxonomy): Bacteria > Actinomycetota > Nitriliruptoria > Nitriliruptorales > Nitriliruptoraceae > Nitriliruptor. The sequence goes on from CAYSTY010000013.1 coordinate 15,592, forward strand.
CGCGATCGGGGGGGCGCCGCCTAGCGTGCGCCCATCACGCAGCGTGCCGTCGACGTGGGACGCGGTTCACCCCCCGCGCGCGCCGCGAGGTGGCAGGATGCGCACCGGGGACCACCGCGTCGCGGAACCGTCCCACGCCTGCCGGGAGCCTGCTCGTGGTCGAACGCCGCACCGTGCTCGTGGTCGACGACGAGCCGGACGTGCTCCTGCTGTGTCGCGTCAACCTCGAGTTCGAGGGTTACCGCGTCATCGAGGCCAGCGACGGCGAACAGGCGCTCGCCCGCCTCGCCGGCGAGGTCCCGGACGTGGTGCTGCTCGACGTGATGATGCCCAAGCTCGACGGCTGGGCCGTGCTCGAACGCATCAAGGCGGACCCGCGGACCCGTGACGTGCCGGTGGTGATGCTGACCGCGAAGGTGCAGGATCACGACCAGGTCCGCGGCTGGACCGCCGGCGCCGCCGAGTACATCACCAAGCCGTTCAGCCCCCTGTCGCTGTCCCAGGTGGTCCAGGACGTCATCGACACCGACCCGGCGGAGGAGGAGCGACGCCGCCAGCTGGTGCTCGAGAAGCTGCAGCTGCTGCGCGACGAGGTCTGAGGACGCCGCCGCGGCGCGACGGGTCGCCGCGCGATCGGCGGACGTTCAGGCCCGGTCGCGCCCGACCACCACGTGCAGGTCGACCTGCGACGACAGGTTGCCCGGCTGGGCCCGGACCTCGGCGCCCCCGAGCTCGGCGGCGACCTGTCGGGCGGCAGCCTCCTGGCCGGGGTTGTACAGGACCGTGGTGACCTCGTAGTCGAGGGCGTCGTTGCGGGCCACGATGCGGTAGCCGGCGTCCTCGAGGGTGCTGGTCACGCCGTCCGCGGCGGCGCCGCCGTCGGACTTGACCCCGTCGAGCACCTGCAGGCTCAGGCTGCCCGGGGCGATGGCGCGGTCGACGTCGGGGTCCGACGCCTCGTCGTCCCCCGCGTCCGCGTCGTCCCCCGCGTCCGCGTCCGCGTCGTCGTCCGCCGCCTCGCCGTCGTCCGCGTCCGTGGGGGGGTCGTCGCCGTCGGTCGCGCCGTCCTGGTCGTCGGGGGCGGTGTCGCCGTCGGTCGACGGGCTCTGATCATCGCCGTCGCCGTCGGGCTCGACGGTCGGCTCCTCGGGGTCCGCCCCACCGTCGTCGGGCGCCGCGGCCCCGCCGTCGTCGCCGCTGACGACCGGTGTCCCGCGGTCATCGGTGAGCTGCCCTACCCCCCAGAACGCCCCCGCCACGAGCACGATCACGGCGACGCCGCCGGCGAGGGTGCGCAGCAGCGACGCGCGGACGCGGTCCTGCGCCGGTGGGGTGGGGTCCGCGTCGGTCACCGGTGTGGTCAGCGCGCGTCGGCGCCGAGACGGTTCGCGGCCCGCTGTCGCTGACGCGACGAGCGCAACCGTCGCAGACGCTTGACCAGCATCGGGTCGAAGACCAGCGCACGTTCGTCGTCGATCACCCGGTTGAGCAGCTGGTAGTAGCGCGTCGGCGACAGGTCGAAGCGCTCCCGGATGGCCTGCTCCTTCGCGCCGGCGTAACGCCACCACTCGCGCTCGAAGTCGAGGATCTCCCGACCGCGGTCGTCGAGGCCGGAGGTGTCGGCGGGGCCGTCGTGGAACGGGGCCATCGGTGCGCTCCTGTGCTGGTCCCGCCCCGGACGAGACGCGGGACGGGTGGCGTGGAGACGAGTGTCGCGCAGGAACCACACGCGTGCAACTACGACCGTGGGGTCGGTCGGCCGCGAGCGGTCAGCCGGCCCGGTGGGCGGTGGCCTCCCCTCCGCCGCCCGCCGGCGTCCGGGGAGCGCTAGCGTCCTCGGGGACCGGTTCGCGTACCGGTCGGTACCTCGGGAGGGTGCGTGGGAGCGCTGCTCGTCGTGCTGGTCGCGCTGCTGGCGCCAGCCGTGGCCATCGCCGGTGCCCGTCGTGTGCGGGCGCTCGACGCGCTCGGGCCGGTGGTGCTGTGTTACGCCGTCGGGGTGGTGCTCGGCAACGTGGGGCTCGTAGCTCCCGGTAGCTCTGCGGCGGAGACCGCCGGGCTCGTGCAGACCGCGACCGTGGCCCTCGCCATCCCGCTGCTGTTGCTCGGCACGGACCTGCGCGCCTGGGTCCGCCTGGCGCGTCCGGCGGTGGTGTCCTTCGCGCTGGCGATCGTCAGCGTCGTGGTGGTCACCGTCGTGCTCGCGCCGCGCTTCGACCTCGGTGCGACCACCGACGAGGTCGCGGGGATGACCGTCGGGGTCTACACCGGTGGCACGGCGAACATGGCCGCCGTCGGCACGGCGCTCGACGTGCCCGAGTCGACCTTCGTGGCGCTCAACGCCGCGGACCTGTTCGTCGGCGCGATCTACCTGCTGGTGCTGCTCACCGTGGCGCAGCGGCTGCTCGCCCGCGTCCTGCCGGCCCCACCGCGCGTGGGGGTCAACGAGGACCCGGAGGTCGCCACGGCCACCGACCCCTTCGCGGTCACGCCACGCGCCCGCGAGGTGTTCGTCGCCCTCGGCCTCGGCATCGGGGTGGTCGTGGTGGTCGCGGGGCTCGCCGTGGCCGTGCTGACACCGGTCGTCTCGGGCGAGCCGGTGCTCGACTCGGAGGCGTTCGCCACCGCGGTCATCCTCGGCATCACCTCCCTCGCGCTCGCGCTGTCCTTCGTGACCCGCATCCGGTCCCAACCCGGCACCTACGCGACGGGTCAGTACCTGTTCCTGGTGTTCGCCGTCGCGATCGGCACGCTGGCCAACCTCGACGAACTGATCGGCTCGCTCACCTCGGTGGTCCCCTACGTGGCGGCGGTCATCGTCACGGCGGTGGCGCTGCACGTCCTGCTCGCGCGGCTGTTCGGGATCGACCACGACACCGCCATCATCACCTCCACGGCGGCCGTGTTCGGTCCGCCCTTCGTCGGACCGGTCGCCGCGGCGCTGCGCAACCCGGACGTCGTGCCGTCGGGGATGACCACGGGCGTCCTCGGCCTGGCGCTCGGCAACTACGTCGGGCTCGCCGTGGCCGCGCTCCTGCGCTGACGCGGTCCCGGCCCCGAGCGGCCCCGGCCCCGGGCGGTCACACCTCGTAGAGGCCGTCGATGAGGGCGAGGAGGAACTCCTCGGCCGGTTCGTGCTCGCCCTCGGGCAGGGTGGCCACCATGCCGTACATCGCCGCCTGCCCCTGCCCGGACAGCTCGGGACGTCCCCGGACCTCGTCCACGCTGGCCGCGAGGTCGGCGAGGAACCGCTCGGCGACCTCCCCGGCGTGCACCGGGGTGACCATGACGTGCAAGGCCGCGGGGCGCAGCAGCCGGTCGGGGTGCCACCCCCGCGCCTCGAGCGCGTCGGCGACCGCGTAGACGTCCACCTCGTCGCTGCTGGCGCCGACCGCGAACACCCCCGCCGGTGGGTCCCCGAGCACCTCGAGGCCGTCGATCGCCGCGATCCCGGCGCGGAGGCGGTCGCTGGTCGCGAGCAGCGAGCGGTGCAGGTCGAGGTAGCCGTCGACCCCGAACGCGCGCAACGTCGCCCACGCCCCCGCGATCGCACCCCCCGGCCGGGTCCCGGCGATGGTCGGTGAGAGCCAGATCCCGCCGGGCCAGCCGGTCTCCACCTGGAACTGGTGCCGGCGCAGCGCGGCATCGCGGTAGACCACCACCGACGCACCCTTGGCCGCGAACCCGTACTTGTGGAGGTCCGCGGAGATCGAGGTCACCCCGGGGACCCGCAGGTCCCACGGCGGCACGTCACGGCCGAGCCGTTCGACCCACGGCAGCAGGAACCCGCCGAGGCAGGCGTCCACGTGACAGCCGATGCCACGGTCGGTCGCCAGCCGGGCCAGCTCCGGGATGGGGTCCACGACCCCGTAGGGGTAGTTCGGCGCCGAGCCGACCACAGCGATGGTCGCCTCGTCCACGGCGGCGGCGACGGCGGCGACGTCCACCCGGAGGTCGTCACCGACCTCGACCTGGCGGGGTTCGACGTCCAGCAGGTGGCACGCCTTGAGGAACGCGGGGTGGGCCGTGACGGGGACCACGAGGTTGGGGGTCGCGTCGGGGGGCAGGCGCGACTCACGGCGCGCGCGGTCGCGGTAGGTCTTGACCGCGAGCAGGATCGACTCGGTCCCGCCCGAGCTCATCGTGCCGGCGGCGTCGTCGTCACCGCCGAGCAGCCACGCGGACATCGCCACCACCTCGGCCTCGAACCGCCGCAGGCTCTGGAAAGCGAGCGGGTTGAGCGCGTTGGTGGACAGGAACGCGCCGACGACGCGCTCGAGGAACGCGTGGTGCTCGTCGGAGTGGTGGTAGACGAGGCTGAAGGTGCGGCCGCCGTGCCAATCGGCATCCCCGGCCGCCGCAGCGCGGACCTCGTCGAGCAGCGCGTCACGGGCCGTCCCGGCGGCCGGGATGGGGGTGCTCACGGGGACCTCGCTGCGTTCGTCGGACGGCGGCCTCGGATACCGCACCGTACGCGCGACGCGGGGTCCGTGCGGCGCTCAGGCGTCCTGCGACACCGGCCCCGGCGGCGCGATCCGCCCGGGGGGCAGCTGCGGGGTCGGCATCCCGAACAGGTAGCCCTGCACGGTGGGACAGCCGGCCTCCACCAACGCGTGCAACTGCGCCAACGTCTCGACGCCCTCGGCGACCACGTCGACCGACAGCTCGCGCGCGAGCGCAAGGATGCCGCGCACCAGCGCCGCCGCCGCGGGGTCGTCGGGGAGGGGGGTGACGAAGCTGCGGTCGACCTTGAGCGCGTCGATGGGGAGCTGGAGCAGCCACGTCAACGTGGAGAAGCCGGTGCCGAAGTCGTCGAGGGCGATCCGGACCCCCATGTGGCGCAGTTCGACCAGCCGGTCGACGACCCCGGGCAGGTCGACCAGGGAGCGGCTCTCGACGACCTCGAGGGTGAGCGCGCCGGCGCCGAGGCCGTGCTCGGTACGGGCGGCGCGGACGACGGCGGGCAGGCGCTCGTCGAGCAGCGTCGGGACGCTGATGTTGACCGCCAGGTGCTGCCCGTCGGCGGCCGCGTCCCGGAACCGGGCGCTGGCCGCCGCGATGACCCAGAGGTCCACGTCGGCGACGAGGCCACGCTCCTCCGCGATGGGCAGGAAGGCGGCCGGGGCGAGCAACCCGAGGCGCGGGTGCTGCCACCGCACGAGCGTCTCGGCACCCACCACCCGCCAGCTCGACGCGTCGGAGCCCGACAGCGGCTCGGCCGCGACGTCCACCATCGGCTGGAAGTGGAGCCGCAGCTGCCCGGCCCCGATCGCGTGTGCCAGCTCGTCGCCGAGCAGCGTCGAGGCCTGCACCGGCACCGA
>CAYSTY010000014.1:0-20393 GCA_964433685.1 uncultured Actinomycetota bacterium
AGGACGGCACCCCCTGCGTCGGCTACCTCGTCGGCGACGTCCACGACGGCATCCGTCAGATGTTCCTGGTCATCGAGTACGCCCGCATGATGGTCGGCACCAAGGCCATGGCCACGCTGTCGACCGGCTACCTCAACGCGCTCGAGTACGCCAAGATCCGCGTCCAGGGCGCCGACATGACCCAGATGGCGGACAAGTCCGCGCCGAAGGTCGAGATCATCAAGCACCCGGACGTACGCCGGATGCTGATGGAGCAGAAGGCCCACGCCGAGGGGATGCGGGCGCTGGTCATGTACACCGGCTGGGTGCAGGACCAGGCCGGGCTCGTCGGACCGGACGTGGAGACCGACGCGGACCAGGACGCCGACCACGCCGCTTGGATCGCCCGCGAGGACCTGCTGCTGCCGTTGGTCAAGGGCTACTGCTCGGAGAAGGCCTACGAGCTGCTGGCCCTGTCGCTGCAGACCTTCGGCGGCTCCGGCTACACCCAGGACTACCCGATCGAGCAGTACATCCGCGACGCCAAGATCGACACCCTCTACGAGGGCACGACCGCGATCCAGGCGCTCGACCTGCTGTTCCGCAAGATCATCCGGGACCAGGGTGCGACCCTGACCTGGATCGCCGACCAGATCCGCGAGGTGGTCAAGGCCGGCACGGACGGGGACCCGTTCGCGGCCGAACGGCAGCTGCTCGGCCAGGCGCTCGACGACACCCAGGGACACCTCGGCGTGCTCATCCAGCACGCGATGGCATCCGTGGACGAGACCAAGCGGACCGAGATCTACAGGACCGGCCTGCAGAGCACCGAGTTCCTGCACTCGCTGGCCGAGACCGTCATCGGCTGGCTGCTGCTGCGCCAGGCCGAGGTCGCGCAGGCGGCGCTCGACGGCGGCGCGTCCGGTGCCGACGCGGACTTCTACACCGGCAAGGTCGCCTCGGCCCGCTGGTTCGCGCAGTACTCGCTGCCGAAGGCCACCTTCCGTCGCCAGCGCGCCGAGAGCGAGGACGGCTGGGTCATGGACGTGCCGGAAGCCGCCTTCTAGGCCGCGCCACCCGCGGACCAGGCCCGCACGCACCACCGGACGCCCGCTCACGCAGAGCGGGCGTCCGGCTTCGGTACCGTTCGCCGGTCCGCTTGCCGTCGGACGCCCGCCCGGTGCGGCGTCCGGCACCCGGGCCCCCGACGTCTCGAGGTGGTTGGATGGCTGCTCGTTCCGCGACGAAGGCCAGGTCCACGGGCGAGCGTCCCTGGTGGAAACGCTGGTGGGTCATCCTGCTGGTGCTGCCCGCCGTCGCCCTCGGGGCGATCGGCCTGCTGCTGTTCTTCCTGGTGTTCTCGGCCGTCCCGCTCCCCGAGGACATCGCCGCGATCGCTTCGACCGTCTACGACGTGGACGGCGAGGAGATCGGCGGACTGTCGGCCGAGGCCAACCAGGACATCATCGACTTCGGCGACATCCCCGAGCACACCCGCCAGGCGGTCATGGCCGCCGAGGACCGTGGCTTCTACGACCACAACGGCATCTCGGTGACCGGTATCGCGCGGGCGCTGTTCACCAACGTCCGCAGCGGCGGGGTGGCCCAGGGTGGCTCCACCATCACCCAGCAGTACATCAAGAACGTGGCGCTGACCCCCGAGCAGACCTACACCCGCAAGGTCCAGGAGGCGGCGCTCGCCATCAAGCTCGAACGGGCCTACGAGAAGGACGAGATCCTCGGCTTCTACCTCAACTCGATCTACTGGGGTCGCGGGGCCATCGGGATCGAGTCCGCGGCTCAGGTCTACTTCGGGACCGCCGCGTCCGAGCTCGACACCAACCAGTCCGCGCTGCTCGCGGGCATCATCGCCGCACCCGAGGCGTGGGACCCCGGCGAGAACCCCGAACGCGCCGACCAGCGCCGTGCCTTCGCCCTGGGCGGGATGCTCGAACAGGGGTGGATCACCCAGGCCGAGCACGACGAGCTGGTCGCGGCCGGGTTGCCAGACGTCATCGAGCGCGCCGCCATCGACCCCGGCCCGAACGCCTACTACCTCGACGCCGTGCGGCGGGTGCTGACCGCGCGTCCGGAGTTCGCCGGCGGGGAGCTGTACCGGGGCCTCAGGGTCCACACCGAGCTCGACCCGGGCCTGCAGGAGGCGGCCCAGGAGGAGCTCACCCGCGCGGTCGCCGAGGGCCCGACCGACTCGGGCGCGATCGTCACCGTCGATCCGCGCACCGGCGGGGTCCGTGCGCTGGTCGGCGGCCCGGACGCCCGCGAGCAGAGCCTCAACACCGCCCTCGTCAGCCCGCGACAACCCGGGTCGACGTTCAAGGCGTTCACGCTCCAGGCCTACACCGAGGCCGGCCACTCCCCCGAGACCCGCTTCCCCGCGCCCGCATCCATCGAGGTGGAGGACGACACCCAGGGCGGGTCGATCGGCAACTTCGGCGGCACCGCGTTCGGGGAGCAGACCGTCTACCAGGCGACCGCGTCGTCGACGAACACCGTCTACTACCAGATGCAGGAGGAGGCCGGACGCGAGCGGGTCATCGAGGCCGCGAACCGCGCCGGCCTGCCCGACGAGAAGCGCGAGGAGGTGTACCCCACCGACCCGAACCTGCGTCCCGACGGTCCGACGATGGAGGCCGTCGGGAGCCTCACGCTCGGTGTGCACGGCTTCACGCCCCTCGAGATGGCGTCCGCCTTCGGCACGTACGCCGCCGAGGGGGTCCACCGCACCCCGCACCTGGTCAGCCGGGTCGAGGACAGCGACGGCAACGTCGTGTGGCAGCAGCGGATCGAGGAGGACGAGAACGTCGAGCTCAACGTGGCCCGGGTCGTGACCGCCGGTCTGGAACGCGTGGTCACCTCCGGGAGCGGCCGCAGCGCCGACATCGGCCGCCCCGCCGCCGGCAAGACCGGCACCACCAACGAGTCCAAGGACGCCTGGTTCGTCGGGTTCGTGCCCCAGCTGGCGACGTCGGTGTGGCTCGGCAACCTCGACGGGTCGCAGATCGAAGGGGACGCCACCGGTGGCGGGATCGCCGCCCCGCTGTGGGGCGCCTACATGGCTCGTGCGGTCGAGGGGCTCGAGGTCGAGAGCTTCGTCGCGCCGGACCTCGGCGCGCTCGAGGGTGGCCAGCCCGAGGAGGCCGCGTCCTGCCCCGACGGGTACGCGTTCGGCGACCCGCCGACCGAGGCGGACGAGGACGGCTTCTTCCCGGACGTGCTGACCGATGTCCGCGACGAGGAGGGTCGCCCCTGCGTCGAGGTGGCGCCGGAACCCGAACCCGAGCCGGAGTGCCCGGAGGGCTTCGCGTTCGCCGACCCGCCGGGTGACGACGTCGACCCGCGCCCCGAGGTGCTCAGCGACATCACCGATGCCGATGGGCGACCCTGCGTCGAGGTCGCCCCGGAACCGACCGAGGAGCCGACGGAGGAACCGACCGAGGAACCGGTCGAACCCACCGAGGAGCCGACCGGGGAACCGACCGAGGAACCGACCGAGCCGCCGGTGGAGCCGACCGAGCCGCCGGTGGAGCCGACCGAGCAGCCGACCGAACCCACCGACGACGACGGCGAGGTCGCCGCCGAACCCTGATCCCGGTCAGCCCGCGACGGCACCCTCGGCACGCAGCCGTGCGATCTGGTCGGCGGACCGGCCGAGCTCGGCGAGCACCGCATCGGTGTCCGCGCCGTGCTGCGGGGCGGGCCCACGCACCGCGCCGGGGGTGCGCGAGAACCGCGGCGCCGGCGCCGGCTGCGGCGTCCCCGCGACGTCGACGAAGGCACCACGAGCCACGTTGTGCGGGTGGTGCGGCGCCTCGGTGAGGGACAGCACGGGCGCGACGCACGCGTCGGTGCCCTCGAAGAGCGCCGCCCACTCGTCCCGGGTACGGGTGGCGAAGATCGCGGCGAACCGCTCCTTCTGGGCCGGCCAGGACGCCCGGTCCTGCTGCGGGAACTCCTCCGGGTCGACCTCCAGCCCCGCGCACAGCGCGGCGAAGAACTGCGGCTCGATGGCGCCGACGGCGAGGTACTTGCCGTCGGCGCAGGTGTAGGTGTCGTAGAAGGGCGCCGCGCCGTCGAGGAGGTTGGCCTCCCGCTCGTCCTGCCAGGCACCGACGGACAGCAACCCGTGGAGGAAGGCGGTCTGCGACGCCGCACCGTCGACCATCGCGGTGTCGACGACCTGCCCCGCCCCCGACCGGTCGCGTTCGACGAGGGCGGCGAGCACCCCGATGGCCACGAACGTGCCGCCGCCACCGAAGTCGGCGAGGTAGTTGACCGGGGGCGGCGGGGGTCCGTCGGCCCGTCCGACGGTGTGCAGCGTCCCGGCGATGGCCGCGTAGTCGAGGTCGTGGCCGGCCGTGGACGCCAGCGGTCCGGTCTGCCCCCAACCGGTCGTGCGGGCGTAGACGAGCCGCGGGTTGCGTGCGAGCAGCTCGTCAGGACCGAGCCCGAGCCGTTCCGCGACCCCGGGCCGCCACCCCTCGACGAACACGTCGGCGCGAGCGACGAGGTCGAGCACGACCTGACGGCCCGCGTCGGACTTGAGGTCGACCGCGATGGAACGGCGGTTGCGGGACAGGCCGATCATGGTCGATTCGAACCCGACCTTGACCTGCCCGTCGGCCGCACGGTCGATGCGCACGACGTCCGCACCGAGGTCGGCGAGGAGCATGACGCCGTAGGGGGCGGGGCCGAGCGCCGACATCTCGACGACACGGACACCGGACAGAGGACCGGACACGGCAGCTCCTGGAGGGGTAGCGGGAGGATCGCTGGGACGGGACGCGCCGGACGGCGGCTCACCCGTCCCGGAGGTCGGTGACAGGTGGGAGGTCGACGTCGTCGAGGTGGCGCCAGAACCGGACCGCGACGTCGTCGGGTTCGGCGAGCCCACCGTCGGCGTGCAACGAACGGAACCGTTCGACCGGCGGGAAGTCGGCGTCGCTGCTGGCACGGATGGTCGTCTGCATGGCGGTCGCCACCACGCCCGGCGCGACCGCGAGGACGCGGACGGGACGGTCGGTGGCGGTCTGCTCGGCGGCGACGGTCCGGACCCAGTGATCGACGGCTGCCTTCGCCGCGCCGTACGCCGACCAGCCGGGGTAGGCGGTCCGTGCCGCGCCGGAGGAGATCAGCACGAGCTCGCGTCGCGCGGCGGGGTGCACCTCGAGGGCACCGAGGACCCGGGCACCGAGGACCTGCGGCGCGGCAGCGTTCAGCAGGACGTGGCGGGTGTAGGCGTCGTGGTCGACCCGGCCGGCGGGACCGATGGGCTCGATCACCCCCGCGTTGAGCACGACCGTGACCCGGTCGCCGTCGTGACGTGCGATGCGGCGTGTGAGGTCATCGCCCACCGCCGCCCAGGCGGCGGGGTCGGCGAGGTCGGCAGCGAGGTGCTCGACGCCCGACAGGTCGCTGCCACGCCGGCTGACGTCGACCCGTCCGGCACCGTCGGGAGCGTGCGCGAGCAGGGCCCGGCCGATACCGGCGGACCCACCCGTGACGACGACCAGGCTTCCCACGGGCGGGACCTTAGGTCGGGGACACGAGGTGAGACGAACTCGCCGTCACCGTCCCACCACGGGAGCGGTGGCGAGCGCCGCCGCGCCGACGCCGCCCGGCGCGGGGTCGAGCAGGACGACGGGTTTGAGGATCCCGCGCGGATCGAGGGCGTCGCGGGCGGCCGTCAGCGCCGCCGCGAACGGGTCGGGACGCTGACGGTCGTAGACCGGGCGGTGGTCGCGGCCGACGGCGTGGTGGTGGGTCGCGGTGGCCCCGGCGGCGTGCAGCACCTCGCCGACGGCGACCTTGACCTCGTCCCAGGCCGCGGCGGCGGCACGACCGCGGTCGACGCGGTCCCCCGTCACGTCCGACGGTCCGGGCGCGACGACCGTGAGGTACGGCGCGATCCCGTCGACGTACGCGTGGGTGGTCCGCACCGCGACGATGGCACCGCCGCACACCTCCGTGGCCGCCCGCTGCGCCGTGTCGCGCAGGGTCGCGATCAGGTCCTCGGCACGGTCCCACGTCGTGGCGGTCTCGAAGGTCTCGGCGACCGCGCCGAGTCGCGCGAGCCCGTCGCGCAGGTAGGGCGCCCGCAGGAAGCTCGACCGCCACGCGCCCGCGCCTCCGGCGGCGGTGCCGGTGACGTCCCCCCGCCGCACGGTCGGTCCGTCGTCGACACGGGCGCCGTGGTCGCGCAGCAGTTCGACGGCGCGGGCCACCTCGTGGTCGAGCGGAGCCTCCGGCGCCTCGAAGCCGAGCACCAGCAGCGTTCGCGTCCCGTCCGGCGCCGCGGCGCCCGACAGCGCCGCCTCGACCGGGTCGAGCAGTCGACAGTTGGCCGGGGTCAGGCCGTCCTGGACGAGTGCGCGCACCCCGGCGAGCGCCGCGCCTTCGGTGGCGAAGCTGAGGGTCGCCAGGGCGCGCGACGTGGGCCGGCGTTGGACGCGGACCCAGGCGTCGGTGATCACCCCGAGGGTCCCCTCGCTGCCGAGGAGCAGCCGGTCGGGTGAGGGCCCGGCGCCCGATGCCGGCAGCCGGCGGGACGACCACAGCCCACGGGGGGTCACCGCCGTGACCGACTCGACGAGGTCGTCGATGTGCGTCGGCCCGGTCGCGAAGTGCCCGCCCGCACGCGTCGCGATCCAGCCGCCGAGCGTGGAGAACTCCCAGCTCTGGGGGAAGTGGCGCAGGGTGACCCCGTGGGGGCGGAGTTGGTCCTCGATCGCCGGGCCGAGGGCGCCGCCCTCGACGTGCGCCGCACCGGACACCGTGTCGACCTCGCGCACGCGGTCGAGACGTTCGAGGTCGAGGCTGATGGTCGGGCCCGGCGGTGGCGTCACGCCCCCGACCACCGAGGTACCCCCACCGAACGGCACGCAGGCCACGCCGGCGTCCTCGCACCAGCCGAGGACGCGGTCCACGTCGGCCGCGTCACGCGGGCGGACCACGAGGTCGGGCACCGTCGGCACGTCGCCGTGCAGGGCTCGCACCACGTCCCGGAAGGCGTTGCCGTGGCCGTGCCGCAGGCGGTCCTCGGCGTCGTCGCTGCCGAGCGCGGCCAACGCCGTCGGCAGCGCCACCCGCGGGACGGGCAGCGCGACGCGGCGCGGGTCGACCGGGTCGTCGCGGCCCGGCGGCGGGACCCCGAACCGGTCGGCGAGCAGCTGCGCCAAACCGCCGATCGTGGCCGCGTCCAGGTGCTCGTCGGCGTGGCCCCACCCCCACCAGCTGCGGGTCCTCGGTGCGGTCACCGTGCCACCTCCAGGAAGCGGCGCAGCCGCCGTCCGAACCGGGTGCGTGCCTGCTCCGGCAGCCCGTGGCCGAGCCCGTCCCACACCTCGACCGTCGCCCCGGGGAGCGCGGCCGCGAGCTCACGCGCGTGGTGGGGACCGGTGACCTCGTCGCGTGCGCCGGCCAGCACCAGCGTCGGGGCCTGGACCGCTGCGAGCCGCTCGAGCGCGTCGTGCGTGGCGCACGCCTCGCTCAACGCGAGGTGGCGCGCCTGCAGTTCGGGGGGTGGCGGCTCGAGCGGCAGGACCCGCTGGGCCACACGACGCCGCAGACGATCGCTGCCGGTGTACGAGCTGTCGATGGCGTCGGCGAAGAACGCACGCCAGCGCGCGGCTCGGACGAGCACGTCCCACCGGGCGAGCACCTCGCGGAAGCGGTCGTCGGCGCGCCCCACCGTGCAGGACAGCACGAGCCGGTCGACGAGGTCGGGTCGGTCGGCGGCCAGGTGCTGGGCGACCATGGCGCCCATCGAGTGGCCGACGAGCACGGCGGGCCGCCCACCGGCGAGGCGCTCCAGGAGCGTGGCGGCGTCCAGCGCCAGCACCCGCGTCGTCAGCGGCGGCGTGGTCGGGAAACGGTGCGAGATCACGTGCACCCGGTGGTCCTCGAGCAGGTCGGCCGGCGGATCGGCCATCTGCGCCCGGGCGGCCGGATCGGTGATCGGCGCCAGCCCGTCGGTCAGGCCGGGCAGCAGCAGCACGGGACGGCCGTCGGCGGCGCCGGAGGAGAGCACCGGCGCGGCCACGTCCCCGAGTTCGTACCAGTCCAGCTCCACCGAGCACACCCCTCGACGACCCGCGCGCACATCGACGCGGAACTCGGCGAACACTAGGGCTCGTGGACGCGCGAGCGGTTAGCGTCACACCCCGCGCAGCGCGACCGCACGACCCGGTCGCTCCCACGTGCCCCGACGGAGGCAGCAGATGGCGGAGGTCTCCCGCTTCGGCGCGGCCGAGCTGCGCTGGGATGCCGACCAACGACGGGCGACGCTGCGCTTCGTGGACGAGGCAGGGAGGGCCGGCCGTCCCGAGGCCGAGCACCTCCTCGCCGACTTCGAACGCTGGCTCGACGGGTCGCGCGAACCCTTCCAACTGCTCGTCGACTGCACCGAGATCGCCTCGATCGACGCCGCCTGGCGCCAGCTGTGGGCCGACTTCTTCACCGATCATCGCGATCACGGTCGGTTGGCCTGGTTCGACGCCAACCCGGAGATCGCGCTGATCGTCACCATGTTCCGCAAGGGCACCGGCGTGCTCGGGGACGTCTTCGCCACCGAGGCCGAGGCGCGCACCTACCTCGACGAGCACCAGCCGTGAGCGGCCCCGGACCCGAGGAGCGGGTCCCCACGCGCGACGGGGTCCCCACCGTCGACGACCTGCTCGACGCGCTGTCGTTGGCCTCGGTCGGCCGCGACGTCCGGCTCGACGCCGACCCGACCCGGACCGACGAACCGCTCGCCCTGATCGGCGCGGCGATCAACATCCTGCTCGAGGACCTCGCCTACCGCCAGCGCGAACGTGAGGACGCCCTCCACCGGGTCGCGGTGGCCGAGGCGAAGCAGGAGTTCCTCGCCTACCTCAGCCACGACATGCAGACCCCGCTGTCGATGCTGCTCGGCGCCATCGAACTGCTCGGGCCCGGTGGGGAGTCCGAGGACGTGGCGACGACGCTGCCGTTGATGCGACACGCGGTCGGGACCCTCGAACGGTTGGTGCGCCAGTTCCTCGACCTCGCCCGCCTCGACGCGGCCAACGGCCTCGAGGTGAGCACGCGCGACATGGACGTGGTCAAGGCCGTGGACCGTGCCGTCGGCCTGTTCGCCGACCGGGGTCCCATCCCGGTCGACCGACCGGCCGACCTGCCCTCGGTCCGGGCCGACCCCAGCCGGGTCGAACAGATCCTGGCCAACCTGCTCACCAACGCGCACAAGTACGCGCGGGAACCCGCGTTGGAGATCCGTCAGCGCGAGGCGGCCTGCGTGGAGGTCACCGTCACCGACGTCGGCGACGGGCTGTCCCCCGAGGATCTCGAGCACGTCTTCGGACGCTTCGCCCGCGGTCGGGTCTCGCCGCGGGCGGCGGGTACGGGGCTCGGGTTGTTCATCAGCCGCGCCCTCGCCGAGGAGATGGGTGGCTCGTTGACCGCCGAGAGCACCCCGGGCGAGGGCAGTCGGTTCACGCTCAGCCTCCCCGTCGCCGGATCTCCCCACGCTCGGTGATGCACGCTCGACTGGACGAGGTGGCCGGCCGGGATGTCCGTACACTGTCCGGTACCTGTGAGGGCTCGGCGGACCGGGCCTCGTCGTGGCCGCCTGACCGGCCGTTGGACCGAGGGGTAGGTGTGACGGAGTCGATCGAGACGCCGGCGCGTGTCGTCATCGTCGACGACGAGCCCGGCATCCGCCGGATCCTCGAACTGACGCTGCGACGCTCCGGGCGCTACGAGGTCGTGGCGCAGGCCGGTACGGGTGAGGAAGCGCTCACGGCCATCGCCGAGTTCCAGCCCGACGTGGTCCTGCTCGATCTGATGCTCGGTCCGGAGTGGGGCGTCGACCTGATCATCCCCATCCTCGCGCGGTCGCCGCACTCGTTGATCGCCATCCTCACCGCCCTGTCCGCCGAACGCGAGGAGGACGCCGCGCTGACCGCCGGCGCCTTCGTCTTCTACGAGAAGACCATGGTGGTCTCCCTCGTCGAGTACCTCGACCGCGACCTCGCCCTGTTCCGGCGCGCGCTCGACGGTCACGACGTGCTCGCGCCCTCGGCCCTGCAGCGCCGCCGCGCCGCCGGTGCGGCCCGGGGGGACGGCGCACCGCTCTGAACGACGGACCGGGCCGGACGCCGCGTCGCGAGGTCGGGCCCGTGGTGGTCGTGGCGGTGGTCGTCGCCGCGCTGCTGGCCGGCGCCGGCGCCGCCGTGACCGTCCTGTTCGCCGCGCGGGGGACACCGGCGGCACAGGTCCAGACCCCCGTGGGCTCCTCCGGCGAGGGGTACGCGGTGTGGGCTCGCAACGGGGACGGCACGGCCGTGCGGTGGGACCCGTGCGCCCCGATCGAGATCGTCGTCTCCGAGACGGGGCTGCCGCTGAGCTACCCCGTCGAGGAACACGTCGCGGACGTGACGCGGGCGGCGGCGACCCTCGCGGAGGCGACCGGGCTCGACCTGGTCGTGCGGGAGCGGACCGACGAGGTACCGAGCGCCGACCGCTCCACCATCGTCGACGCCCCGGAGGGCACACCCCGGTGGGCGCCGGTGCTGGTGGGGTGGCGACCGCCTGGCGAGGGCGGCCTGCCGCTGCGGGACGTCGACCGGGGGGTGGCGGTGCCGGTCGCGGTCGGTCCCGAGGGTGCGCAGGTCTACGTCACCGGTCAGGTCGTGCTCAACCCGCTGCGCGAGGATCTCCTGCCGGGGACCGGCAGCCGCAGCGACTCCTGGGGGGCGACCATCCTCCACGAACTCGCGCACGTCCTCGGTCTCGACCACGTCGACGACCCGGGCGAGCTCATGCACGTCTACCCCGGCAGCGGCCGGGTCGAACTCGGCCCCGGGGACCTGGCCGGTCTCGCCGCCGTGGGCGCCGACGCGGGCGACGGTGCCTGCCTCGACGTCCCACCGCCACGCGAGCTCGAGGTCGACGTGCCCACCTCGTGAGCGGGCCCGCTCGACCCGTCCCGCTCAGCCGATCCGGACCCCCGATGCCGCGCCGGTGACGCCTCCGTCGACCGGCAGGATCACCCCCGTGATCCACCCGGCGGCGTCCGAGAGCAGGAACACGACCGCCCGCGCGACGTCCTCGGGCGTGCCGAGCCGCTGCAGCGGGTGGGCGGCGGCGACCGCTTCCTCGTCCCAGCTCCACAACATGTGCGACAGGCGGGTCTTGACGATCGCGGCCGCGACGGCGTTGACGCGCACCCCGGGGGCGAACTCGTGCGCCAACTGGCGCGTCAGGTGGTGCACGGCCGCCTTCGAGACGTTGTAGGCGCCGATCACCGGGCTCGGCTGCAGCCCCCCGACCGACCCGATGGACACGATCGCCCCACCGCGCTCGCGCATGGAGGCGCGCCACGCTTCCCGGGCCCACAGCAGGGGTGCGCGGAGGTTGACCTCCCAGGTCCTGTCGACGGCAGCGAGGTCGACGTCCGCGAGCGTGCCGGCGGCCGGGTTCGTCCCCGCGTTGTTGACCAGCAGGTCGCAGGACCCGAACGTGTCCACCGCCGCGGCGACCGCGGCGGCCACGTGCGACTCGTCGGTCACGTTGCCGACCACGGGCACCACCCGGTCCCCGAGGTCGGCGGCCAGCGGTTCGAGCGTCTCGGCCCGCCGTCCGGTGATGACCACGCCTCCGGCGCCCGCGGCGAGCAGTTCGCGCACGATGGCCTCCCCGATGCCCCGACTGGCACCCGTCACCAGGGCGACCTTGCCGTCCACCCGCACCTGCACGTCCCCGCTCCTCGTCCGCATCCGTGCGCCCGACCGAGCGCGGCGGGACCCTACTGTGAGGGGCTCCCCCACGGCACAGGAGACCGCGTGCGAGAGCTGGCGATGTTCCCGCTCGGTGTGGTGCTGCTCCCCCACCAGGTGCTGCCGCTGCACATCTTCGAACCGCGGTACCGGGCGCTGATCGCCGACGTGCTCGCGGGGGACGGTGAGTTCGGGGTGACGCTCATCACACGGGGACACGAGGTCGGCGGTGACGACGTCCGCGCCGACGTGGGTACCGTCGCGCGCGTCGTCCAGGCCGAGCAGCTCGAGGACGGGCGCTGGCTCGTCCTGGCGGTGGGGACGCGTCGGATCCAGGTGGCACGCTGGCTCCCCGACGATCCCTACCCTCGTGCCGAGGTCGCCCCGCTGCTCGATCACGGACCGGCACCGGCGATCGCACCGGAGCTCGAACAGCGCCTGCGCCGGGTGTTGGCGCTGCACGCCGAGCTCGGCGGCGACGGCGTCCCCCCTGACGTCACGCTCGACGACGACCCGGAGGTCACCTCGTGGCAGCTCGCCGTCGTCGCGCCGCTGTCCGCCTTCGACACCCAGCAGGTCCTGACCACCACCGACCCGGCAGCGCGCCTGACGCTGCTCGCCGAGCTGCTCGGCGGGCTCGAGGAGGTCCTGCGCTTCCGCCTCGACACCAGCGAGGATCCCACGTGAACGTCCGCGTCCGACCGATGCGCACCGAGGAGGCACCGCGCGTCGGTGCCCTCACCCTGGCCGCCTACGACCGTTACGGCACGATCGAAGGTCCGTACCGCGACTTCCTCGCCGACCCGCTGGTGCGGGTCCCGGGCTGCACCGCGGTGCTCGTCGCCGAGGTGGACGGCCCCGAGCCGGGCACCACCGAGGTGGTCGGGACGGTCAGCTACGTGGTCCCCACCGACAGCGAGTGGGAGGACCGCGCCGACCCCGCCGGGGACGCCGGCTTCCGGGTCCTGGCCGTGGACCCCGCCTACGAGGGCTGCGGCATCGGCAGCGCCCTCGTGGACGCCTGCATCGCCCGTGCCGAGGCAGCCGGGGCGGCCCGCATGCTCATCGTGTCGATGGCGTGGATGGAGCGGGCGCACGACCTGTACCAGCGGCGTTACGGCTTCGTGCGCCGACCCGACCTCGACGTGATGTTCCCCGGCGGACGCGGCGTGATGTTCACCCTGGACCTGGCCGACGACGCCGCCGACCGGTTCCCGCCGCCGGGCCCGATCCCGGTCGAACCACCCTGGTACACCGAGGTGCTCGCCGACCGCTGACCGCGCTCGCTCAGGACAGCGACACCAACTGGACCAGCGACCGGATGGCCAGCGGGAACACGATGGCGAGGATGATCGCGCCCGCGATGGACACCAGCAGCCACCGACCGGTGCGCGGCGGGTCGTCGACCTCGTCGAGCCCGACCGTCGCCTCGAGGACGCCCCGCTCGGAGGTCACCTCCTCCGACGACGCTCGTGCGGGACGGACCCGCGCCGCGGCCGGCACCGCCGCCGCGGCCGGTTCGTGCAGCGGTACCTGGCGGCGACGGCCCGAGGCAGGGCCAGGGTCAGGGGCTGGCGCGGGGGCGACCTGCGCGGGCAGCGCGGCGGTCCGGTCGGCCGCATCGAGCTCCTGCCGGGGCTCGACCCGCGGCATGGCCTGGGTGACAGCCGGATCACCGACGTGCCCGCCGGCATCCTCGCCTCCCGCAGGGGCCTCCGGTTCGGGTACGGCCTCGGTCACGAGCTCGGTGGTGGGCTCGGCGGGGGGCTCGGCCGCGCGCTCGCTCGCGGGACCGGCGCCGGCGGTCGCGGCGGCGAGCTCCGCGACGCTCATCGGGGCGGTCTCGTCGGGCGACGGCAGCGCGGTTCGGTCGACACGGGACGGGTCGGCCACGTCCGGCCGCGGTGGTGGTCCGTCGTCGTCGCGGTCCATGCGCAGGGTCTGCGCCGCCCTGTCACGGTCGGCGTCGGCCCACAGGGCCCGTTCGGCCTCCTCGCGCCGGGCGCGCTCGAGCTCCTCCGCGGCGAGGCGCTGGCGTTCCGCCTCGGCGCGACGCTCGGCCTCCCGGCGGGCCTCCGCGGCCGCCTGCGCCTGCGCGTGTTCGCGTCGTCGCGCCTCGAGGCGCGCCTGCTCCTCGGCGGCACGTCGCTGCGCGGCCGCCCCCTCGGCCTCGGCCCGACGCCGCGCGTCCTCCGCGGCAGCTGCCTCGGCGTCGCGCGCCTCGGCCTCAGCCAGGGCCGCCGCGACCAGCTCCCGTGCTCGCAGGCGCGCGGTACTGGCAGGATCGTCGCCCCGGGCGGGCCCGTCGGCCCGCGCGGGCTGGTCCGCCGTCCCGTCGGACCGACCGAACAGGTCGACCTCGCGGTCGGCCGCGCGGCTGGCCTCACGGTCGGTCGGGGGGGCAGGGGGGCCAGGCTCGTCGCGGCTGGCGAGGGCGGCGGGGGCCGGCGGTGGGCCCTCGCCGACGACCGGTTCGTGCGCAGCGAGCACCTCGGCCACGAGCGCCCGCGCCCGAGCCCGCGCCTCCGACACCTCCTCGGCCGCTGCGTCGGTACCCGGCGGGCCGGACCGAGCCAGCTCGTCGGACGCCGCGTCCACGAGGTCGCGCACGACCCCGCCGGTCAGCGCGTCCGGGGCCGCGTCGGGGGACACGGGATCGACCCCAGCCACGCCGCGATCTGCGAGCACCTGCTCCGCGCGATCTGCGAGCACCTGCTCCGCGCGATCTGCGAGCACCTGCTCGACGATCCGACGCGCGGCGGCGCGGGCGTCCTCTTGGCTCGCCACGGACTTCCTCCTCGGGGGGACGACGCGCTGCACCGGGAGCACGGCGGCAACCTAGAGGTTCGCACGGTCCGCTCCGGGCACCGAGCACCTCCGCGGCCGAGCGGCCACCCGTCCGCGTGACCGGGCTCCGTGGGGAACTGCCCGAGGACCGGAGCGGTCCGCGACCATCGGTAGCCTCGCGGCGTGTGCGGACGCTTCCTCTCCCTGAGCGACCCCGAGCTGCTCGCCGAGCGGTTCGAGGTCGACCAGGTGCGCACCGAGCCGTTGCCGCAGCGGTGGAACGTGGCACCGTCGCTGGACGTCTACGCCGTCATCGAACGCGAGGACACGCGCCGGCTCGGCACCCTGCGGTGGGGCTTCGTCCCGCACTGGACGAAGCAGCTCAAGGGCGCCCGCACCCCGATCAACGCCCGGATCGAGACCGTGGCGACCACCCGGATGTTCGCCACCGCGTTCGCCCGGCGGCGCTGCCTGCTGCCCGCCGACGGCTTCTACGAGTGGCAGGTGCGCGAGGACGGCCGCAAGCAGCCCTACCACCTGCACGCCCCCGACGGTGAGCCGTTCGCCTTCGGTGGCATCTGGACGGTGTGGCGCGACCCGGCGGCCGGGGACGAGGCCGACCCGCTGTTCTCGACCGCCATCGTGACGATGCCCGCGACCGGGCGGCTCACCGAGATCCACGACCGGGTGCCGCTGATCGTCCCGCGTCAGCTGTGGTCGGACTGGTTGACCGCCACCCCCGAGGACGCGCCGCACCTCGAGGACGCGGTCCGGGCCCTCGCCCCGCCGGCGCTGGTCGCCGAGCCCATCACCGAGCGCGTCAACAACGTCCGCAACGACGGTCCCGACCTGCTCGAACCCGTCAACCCGGCGTAGATCCCCCGCCGCTTTCGGTCGCGTCGGCGAGCACCCGCAGCTCGTGCGCGAGCCGTTCCGCCTCCTTGGCACGTGACGCCACACCGACGCCGTCGAGCGACGCGCCCGCCACGAACAGGCCCGGTCCCGCCTGCCGGACCGCGTGCCGGATGCGGTCGACACGGGCGAGGTGGCCCACGTCGTACTGCGGCAACGCGTCCGGCCACCGCTGGACCCGACGTGCGACGGCCGGTCGCGGCAACCCCGTGGCCCACCGGACCTCGGCGTCGACCCGTTCGGCCAACGTGTCGTCGTCGAGCGCCAGACCCGGGTCGGGCTCGCCGTCGGTGACCCGGCCGACCGACGCGCGCAGCAGCCACACGTCGCGGTCGGCGTGGTGGGGCCACTTGCGGGACGCGAAGGTGATCGCCTTGAGCGTCCGACCCTCCCCCGGCGGGACCAGCACGCCGCTGCCCGGCGGGAGCTCGGCCGCGTCCTCGCGGGCGTAGGCGAGCGCCACCGTGGCGACCGACGCGGTGCGGATCGTCGCCAGCTCACGAGCCGCGTCCGGGGCCGCCCGGACCAGCGCCCGCGCCGCGGCCGCCGCGGGCACGGCCAGGACGACGGCGTCCGCACGGACCGTGCCCCCGTCGGCGAGCACCACCTGCCAACCGTCGCCGTCCCGGTCGACACCGATGACGGGTGTGCGCAGCCGCACCCGGTCCCCGAGCCGCTCGGCCAACGCGGCCGTGAGCCGGGACGTACCGCCGCGGACGGTGCGGAAGACCGGCCCCGTCGCCGCGGCCGTGGTGCTGCGGTGCGCCCGCACCCCGGCCAGCAGCGACCGTGACCGGCCGGATGCGGCCCACACCGGCGGGAGCGCCGCCTGGGCCGACAGCCGGTCGGTCCGTCCGGCGTACACCCCACCGAGGAGGGGTTCGACGAGGGTGGCGACGACCTCGTGTCCGAAACGCTCACCGACCAGGTCGGCGACGCTGCGGTCGCCGACCACCCGGCGGCGCGGGAGCAACGGCTCGAGTGCCGCGCGGGCGAGGCCCGCCGGCGTCAGCACGCCGGACCGGGCCACCGCCGCGAGGTCGGCCGGGACACCCATCACGGTGGCGCTCGGCAGCGGCCGCAGCCGCCCCCGGACCCACAGGTGGACCTGGCCGGTGGCGGCCGCGACGAGGTCCTCGTCGGTGACGAAGCCGAGGTCCTCGGCCAGCCGGTGCGCCTCCGGGTGAC
This sequence comes from uncultured Actinomycetota bacterium, assembly GCA_964433685.1. GTDB lineage: Bacteria > Actinomycetota > Nitriliruptoria > Nitriliruptorales > Nitriliruptoraceae > Nitriliruptor. The sequence continues at coordinate 16,641 of CAYSTY010000014.1, forward strand.
GTGCGAGGTAGGCGTCGGCGCCGACGTCGAGCGGGACGCCGGCCACGTCCACGGTGCGCAGCTGGCCCCCGACGCGGTCCGCCGCCTCGAGCACCAGGACGTCGGCGGCGTCGCCGACGCGCCACGCCGTCGCGAGCCCCGTGATACCGGCACCGACCACCACGACCTTCACGAGCGGTCCTCCTCGGCCTCCAGCTCGACCTGCACCACGGTCGTCACCGCTGCCGTCAGAGCCTCGAGCAGGAACGCCGCACGCAGGTCCACGGTCGTCAAGCGGGCACGGTGCTCCTCGGCCACGGCCAGCAGCGCCGGGTCGGCGCTGGTGCCCGGCAGCACGGGCACCTCGACGACGTCGCGGCGACCGTGCACGGTCAGCACCGAGGTCAACGCATCCACGGCGGTCGGCGTACGCGTGGTGCCACGCCACGCGATGGAGCGGGCCGTGGCGCCCGTCAGCTCGGCGACCTGCGCGGCCACCTCGCGCAGGAACGTCAGCTCCTCCGGGCGGGCGTCCGGCCCCGGGTCCGGTGCCGTCACCAGCAGGTGCGCCCCGGCCTGCACCCCGTTCGCCGCGGCCTGGGCCAGCCCTTCGGCGAGCAGCGGGAGCCCGTGCCAGGACACCACCCCGCGGTAGACCGGTGCTGCCTCGGCGGCGAGCTCGTGGACGTCGGCGTGCTGCGGCCACGGTTCGCGCGCGAGGCCGATCACGAGCCCCGGCGGCGCCGGCCCCGCCACCTCCGCCGCGGCCAGCCGTCGGACGACCTCGACGTGATCGTCGCGCGAGGTTCCCACCACCGGGTACCCGCACCGTTCGGTGAGGGCATCCGCGAGCTCGTGGCCACCGAGCACCGCGACCGCGACCTCGGGACGGGCGGTGTCAGGCACCGACCCGGCCCTCGTGGTGGACGAGCTCGACCACGTGCCGGAGCTGGGCGGGATCGGTCGCGGGCAGCACCCCGTGACCGAGGTTGAACACGTACCGGACCCGGTCCCCCGAGGCACGCAGCACGGCCCGCACCCGCTCCTCGAGCATCGTCCGCGGCCCGAGCACGGTGGCCGGTTCGAGGTTGCCCTGGAGGCTCACCCCGTCGGGCACCCGCGCCCAGGCGTCCTCGAGCGGGACCCGCCAGTCGACACCGACCACGTCGGCACCGGCTTCGGCCATGACGCCGAGCAGCTCACCGGTCGCCACACCGAAGTGGATCCGGGGGACGCCGAGGTCGGCCAGCCCCGCCAGGACCCGCTGGCTGTGCGGCAGGACGTAGCGGCGGTAGTCGTCCGGGTGGAGGGCGCCGGCCCAGGAGTCGAACAGCTGCACCGCGGCCGCACCCGCACCGACCTGGGCACGCAGCGAGGCCAGGGTGATGGCCGCGAGCTGCTCCATGAGCCGGTGCCAGGTCGGCTCGTCGGTGAACATCAGGGCCTTGGTGCGGCTGTAGTTCTTCGACGGTCCCCCCTCGACGAGGTAGCTCGCGAGGGTGAACGGGGCGCCCCCGAAACCGATGAGCGGGACGTCGAGCTCACCCACGAGCTGAGACACGGTCTCCAGCACGTACGGCACGTCCTCGTCCGGTTCGAGGTCGCGCAGCCGGTCGAGATCGGCGGGTGTGCGGAACGGCTGCTCGACCACGGGCCCGACACCGGGCTCGATGGTGAGCCCGATACCGAGGCCCTGCACGGGGGTGACGATGTCGGAGAAGAGGATGGCCGCGTCGACGCCGTAGCGCCGGATCGGCTGCAGGGTGACCTCCGTCGCCAGATCCGGGGTGTGCACCACCTCCTCGAAGGTGTGCTGCTCACGGATGGCGCGGTACTCGGGCAGCGCCCGGCCGGCCTGCCGCATGAACCACACCGGGACGTGGTCGTGGTCCTCGCCACGGCAGGCACGGATGAACGCGCTGCTGGCGTGGGGGGTCGGATCAGGCACGTGCAGGACCTCGGGGCGGAGCGGACGGGGACCCGGCACCGTACCGGCGCGGGGGGCGACCCCCGGCCCGGTGTGGTCGACTCCGCGGTGCCGCGCCGGCCCGCCGCGACGACCGGCCGCGCCGCACCCACACCGAGGAGCCACCGCCATGCCCATGGAAGCCATCGACCCGTCCACCGGCAGGACCATCGCCACCTACGAGACCCACGACGGCGACGCCGTCGAGCGGCGGCTCGAGCGTGCCTGGCGCGGGTTCGTCGGCTGGCGTGGGACCACCTTCGACGAGCGCGGCCAGCTGCTGCGTGCCGCGGCGGACGAGCTCGAGAAGCGCCGCGGTGACCTCGCCGAGCTGATGGTGCGGGAGATGGGCAAGACCATCGCCGCCGCCGAGGCCGAGGTCGACAAGTGCGCGGCGGTCTGCCGCTACGAGGCCGACCACGGCGAGGCCCACCTCGCCCACGACGTGATCGACACCGAGGCGACCTCGTCCTACGTCCGGTTCGACCCCCTCGGTCCGCTGTTGGCCGTGATGCCGTGGAACTTCCCGCTGTGGCAGGTCTTCCGGGCGCTGGCACCGGCGACGATGGCCGGCAACACCGTGCTGCTCAAGCACGCCTCGAACGTCCCGGGGACCGCGCTCGCGATCGAGGAGGTCATGACCGCCGCCGGCGCCCCCGACGGGGTGTTCACCACGCTCCTGATCGGCTCCAAGGACGTCGAGGGGGTCATCGCCGACCCGCGCGTGCGGGCGGTGACGATCACCGGGTCGGTCCCGGCCGGCCGCAAGGTCGCGGCCGCCGCCGGTGAACACCTCAAACCATCGGTGCTCGAGCTCGGCGGGTCCGACCCGTTCATCGTCCTCGACGACGCCGACGTCGAGGTGGCCGCGCGGGTCGCCCGCGACTCCCGGCTGCTCAACAACGGTCAGTCCTGCATCGCGGCCAAGCGGTTCGTCGTGGTCGAGGCCGTCGCCGACCGGTTCGTCGAGGCGTTCGTCGCCGCCGTCGACGAGTCGGTGGTCGGCGACCCGATGGACCGCGCCACGACCGTCGGGCCGCTGGCGCGTGAGGACCTGCGCGACGACCTGCACGCCCAGGTCCGCGCCACCGTCGACAGCGGGGCGAGCCTGCTGACCGGCGGCGAGGTGCTCGACCGCCCCGGCTACTACTACGCGCCGACCGTGCTCGACCACGTCGACCCCGCGATGACCGCCGCCGAGGAGGAGACGTTCGGGCCGGCGGCCGCGGTGCTGCGGGTGCCCGACGAGGACCGTGCCATCGAGGTGGCCAACGACACCGACTTCGGGCTCGGGGCGAGCATCTGGACCGAGGACCTCGAACGCGGTGAGCGGGTCGCCGCCCGGATCGAAGCCGGCTGCGTCTTCGTCAACGAGCTGGTCAAGTCCGACCCGCGGGTGCCCTTCGGTGGCGTCAAGGACGCCGGGTACGGACGCGAGCTCGGCAGCTACGGCATCAAGAGCTTCGTCAACGCCAAGACGGTGTGGGTGCAGGGACGGGCCGCCGACCGCGGCTGACCGGACCCCGCCTCGGGTTCAGGCGGCGAGGGGGATGCCGGCGGCGTGGCGGAACTGTTGGTGCAGGATCTGGACGGCGGCGTGGAGGTGGAGTTCGTCGCCGTGGCGGTGGCGGGGTCGGACCGGGCGTGCCCACGCTCGACGCCACGACCCCTGCCCGTCGGCGGCTGCCCCCGCGTGCGCTACTCGACCTCGGCGATCTCACGCAGGCGGTGGGCGACGCTGACGTCGGCACCCAGCCGCAGCCGGTCCGCGGAGCCGCGTCCCCACAACCACCGATCGAGGTCCCACG
>CAYSTY010000015.1:0-3844 GCA_964433685.1 uncultured Actinomycetota bacterium
CGGTCACCGAGCAGCGCCCCACCGGAGAACGGCGAGGACGGGTCGACGGCGAGGATGGCGACGGAACGGTCCCGGGCGCGCAGCTCGGTCGCCAACGCGTTGGTCAGCGTGGACTTGCCGACGCCGGGCGAGCCGGTGATACCGATGACGCGGGCACCGCCGGTGCGTGGGTGCAGGGCGCCGACGACCTCCCGCAGCCGCTCGGGCGCGCCGTCCTCGACGAGGGTCAGCAGGCGTGCGAGAGCCCGCCGCTCGCCGCGGCCGAGCCGCTCCACAAGATCGTCGACCGACTGACCCACGTGTGCTCCTGCACCACCGCCCAGCGGGGCGCGTCGACCCCGCTGGTGCATCGGACCGGACGGGTGCGGCCGTCCCGGTCGGCCGGGACCCGCACCACCCCGGGCGTGGTCACCCACGCCCGGGAGGCGCGGACTCAGCCGACGCGGACGATCAGGGCGTCGCCCTGGCCACCGCCGCCGCAGAGGGCCGCCGCGCCACGACCGCCGCCGCGGCGGGTGAGCTCGTTGATGAGGGTCACCACGATGCGGGCGCCCGAGCAGCCGATCGGGTGGCCGAGCGCGACCGCGCCACCGTTCACGTTCACCTTCTCCTCGTCGACGCCGAGCTCGCGGGCGGACGCGAGCGCGACCGACGCGAAGGCCTCGTTCATCTCGTAGAGGTCGAACCCGGCCGGGTCGGCGTCGATCCTCGCGGCAGCCGCGCGGATCGCGCCGGCGGGCTGGTGCAGCAGCGACGGGTCGGGGCCGGCGACGGCGCCGTAGGCCTCGATCGTGGCCAGCACCGGGACGCCGAGCTGCTCGGCCTTCTCCCGGGAGGTCAGCACGAGCGCCGCACCGCCGTCGGAGATCTGCGAGGCGTTGCCCGCGCTGATCGTGCCCTCCTCGTCGAAGGCCGGACGCAGCTTGCCGAGCGACTCCGAGGTCGTGCCGGGACGGATCCCCTCGTCCTCGGCGACGGTGACGGGGTCGCCCTTGCGCTGCGGCACCTCGACGGGCACGACCTCGTCCTCGAACGCGCCCTCCTTCCAGGCGGCCGCGGCGCGCTCGTGCGAGCGGGCCGCGTACTCGTCCTGGTCCTCACGGGTGATGCCGAGGTCCATCTTGCGCTGGTAGTTCTCGGTGGCCAGGCCCATCGCACAGGCGTCGAAGGCGCAGGTCAGCCCGTCGTGCATCAGCACGTCGGTGATCTTGCCGTCGCCGAGGCGGTAGCCGTGACGCGCCTTGTCGAGCACGTACGGCGCGTTGGTCATCGACTCCATGCCGCCGGCGACGGTGACGTCGGCCTCACCGAGGCGGATCAGGTCACGGGCGCGCGAGATCGCGGTCATCCCGGACAGGCAGACCTTGTTGATGGTCTCGGCCGGGACCTCCATGCCGATGCCGCCCGCGACGGCAGCCTGCCGCGCGGTGATCTGTCCCTGACCTGCCTGGAGCACGTGGCCCATCGCCACGTAGTCGACCTCACCGGCGTCGACCCCGGACCGGGCGAGCGCGCCGGCGATGGCGTGGCCACCGAGCTGCATCGCGGTGAGGGAGGCCAGGCCCCCTCCGAACTTGCCGATGGGCGTACGGGCGTAGCCGACGACGACGACCTCGGACACGGACCTCTCCTCCGCTCGGTGGACCTCCATCGTAGGGTCGCGGAGCGGGCCCGACGCAAGCGGGAGCCGCCCGGACGGGCCCGGACCGGGTGGCACGCGCCCCCACCGCAGCCGGGTGCGCGCGGGGCACCGCTCGCACCTCCCGGTCAGCGGGTGCGGCTTGGGTCCCGCCGTCCCGACCGGGCACGATGCGCCCAGCGCGGTCGACCAGCGGCCGCGGATCCCCGAGGAGCCCCCGTGCCGGTGACCCGCATCGACCAGATCGCCATCGCCGTCGAGGACCTCGACGAGGCGCTCGCCCTCTACGAGCGCGCGTTCGGCCTCACCCCCGAGTACCGCGAGGTGGTGGAGTCCGACGGCGTCGAGGAGGCGATGCTCAACGTCGGCGGCGTCTACATCCAGCTGCTGCAGGCCACCCGCGACGACTCCCCGATCGCCAAGTACCTGGCCAAGAACGGGCCGGGTCTGCACCACCTCGGCTTCGGGGTCGACTCGGTCGCGGGCACCCTCGACCACCTGCGCGACGAGGGCGTCCGCCTGATCGACGAGGCACCCCGTCCCGGCGGTGGCGGCCACACCGTCGCCTTCGTGCACCCGAAGGGGACCGGCGGGGTGCTGGTCGAGCTGGTCGAGGACGGTCACTGAGCACCGACACCGGCCGCGCGCCCGCCGTCGGCCGGTAGCCTCGTCCGGTCCGCCGTCGTCAGCCGAGGAGCCACGCACCGTGGGGTTCGCCGACCGCCTGCGCGGCTGGTTCCGTGGCGAGGGCAAGCGGGCCGCACCCTCGAAGGCGACCGCCCCCGCGTCGCGGGCCAGCACCAAGGAGCTCGAGGAGTTCGCTCGGACGCGCGTCAGCGTCGAGGCCTACCTCGAACCACGGACCGCCATCTACTCGATCACGCTGCTGCTGGTCGCCGACGACGGCGAGTACCTGCGTCGCCCCATCGGCGACGCCAAGCAGGCGGCCGACCTGTGCGGCCGGCTGAACCTGCCGCTCTACGACGCCGCCCGCGTCGGCTACCCGAAGCGGATGCGCGACTACGACACCGGCAACCGTCCCCGCCGCGTCAACGTCGAGGACATGCCCCCGTGGCCGGGCGACGACGTCGGGTCGGGCGGTCCGCCACCGCCACCTCCCCCACCGCCGACCGGGACCGACGAGCCGTCGTGATCGGGTCGTGAGCGGTGAGGTCCGGGTCGTGGTCCACGCGGCCGACCCCGGTGACGGTCGCCCCGGCCACCTCCGCGCCGTCGGCCGTCCGGCGCCGCGCGCCGCCCACGGCGAGGTGGTGGTCGCCGTGCACGCGGCGCTGCTGCGCCCCGGTGTTGCGGCCCCTGCGCAGGACGGGACCGTCGTCGGTGACCACGGCGCGGGCGTGGTCCACGAGGTCGGACCCGGCGTGGCCGGTCTGGCCGTCGGGGACGCCGTGGCGCTCCCGGCGCTGCTGACCTGCGGGTCCTGCCCCGCCTGCCGGGCGGGGCGTTCGAACCTGTGCCCGACCCGGCGGCGTCCCGGTGTGGACGTGGACGGCTGGGCCGCGGAGCGGGTCGTGGTGCGCGCCGACCTCGTGGTCTCCACCGCCGCCACCGTGCCCGCCCCGTTGGCCGCGTCGGTCCCCGGGGTCGTGGCCGAGGCTGCGCACGCGCTGCGTCGAGCGGGCGCCGGACCCGGCCTCACCGTCGCGGTCGTCGGCGCCGACGCGTTCGGTCTGCACCTGACCCAGCTCGCCGCCCTCGCCGGATCCGAGGTGATCACGCTCGACGATCGCGACGCCGCACGGGAACGGGCCGCCGACCTCGGCGCGGACGAGACCGGCCCACGAGGCACCGGACCGCTGGTCGACGTCCTCGCGGGACCGGTCGATCGCATCCTCGTGACCGGCACGCCCGATGCGACCGTCCTGAGGGCGTTGGCCCCCGGTGGCCGGCTCGTGGTCTGCGGCGCCGAGCCCGGAGGCGGCGTCGAGGTCCCCACCGACGCGCTCGTCGACGGCGAGCTGGATGTGGTCGGTGCCACCGGTGCGACGCACGCGGGCGCCGTCGAGATGCTCGACCTCGCCGCCGAGAGCCGCCTGGTGCTGCACACCGCGATCGGACCACGGTTCGGCGCGGACGAGCTGGCCGCCGCCGAGACGGCCATCGCCGCGGACGACGGGCTGCTCGTGGTCATCGACCCGAGGTAGCCGCCGTCGGACTCGGTTCGGCGCGTGGCGGACGACTCAG
>CAYSTY010000015.1:3944-14652 GCA_964433685.1 uncultured Actinomycetota bacterium
TCGGCGCGTGGCGGACGACTCAGCTCGGCGCGTGGCGGACGACTCAGCTCGGCGCGTCGAGGGCGACGACCGGCTCGTCCTCCTCGAGGCGGATGCGCCACCGGTCGTCCCCCTCGCCGCGGGTCACCAGCACCGGCGTGCCGTCCTCGTCGACCTCCCAGGTGGCCAGCTGCGTCCCGACCGGCAGGTCGTCGACCTCGTAGGTGGCCTGGTCGTCGGAGGGGTTGGTCCCGAGGTCGTGGTCGAACCAGCCGACGGTGCGCAGACGCGTCCCGGCGTCGTCCCACTCGAGCCACGCGAGCTCGGAACCGTCAGGCGCCCACACCGGCAGCGTCGGCACGTCGCTGACGTGCACGGTGTCCGGGGAGACCTGCAGGCGAGCGGGGAACCAGTACAGGTCCGTGACCTGGTCCTCGTACACGCTGAGGTAGCGCAGCTCGTAGCGGTCGTCGGCGCGCGTCAGCGCGAGGATCGTGACCGGATCGTCGACCCCGGGACGGACCTCGGCGTGCAGCAGCTCGGCGTCGTCGACGGTGGCCACGACGGTGCGGTCGCCGGTCGCGGAGGTGAGCACCAGGTCGGAGCCGTCGATCACCGCGGTGGGAGGGGTCCGCTCGGCGGTCACCTCGTCCCCGGGGGACGGGTCGGCGCCGGACGGTGCGTCGCTGGTCGCGCACCCGGCCGCGATCAGAGCGGCGGCGAGGAGGCTGGTGAGGGTTCGGTTGATCGCGCGTGTGACGCGTGGCGGCGACTGGTGCAACGTGGCGTTGTTCCCCCGGAGCTACGGCGAGCTTCGTCCCGACGTGGGACGGCACCGATCGGTGCCGTCACCTGCGTAGACGCGTGAAGGTACGCAGAAGTTGCACACCGAGGTGCAGCGGACGCGCAGCGCACGCCGGTACCCCGACGTGCACCCTGACGAGGCCCCCGCGGGACGGCCGGCAGCCGCTGCCGACCGTCCCCGCTCGGGTCAGCTCTCGGTGATCTCGATGGTCTCGATGACCACCTCGTCGGTCGGGCGGTCCCGGCCGTCGGTCGGCGTGGTCGCGATGGCGTCGACGACGTCGAGCCCGTCGGTGGTCTTGCCGAAGACGTTGTACGACGGCGGCAGGCCGACGTCGACGTGGCAGATGAAGAACTGCGAGCCGTTGGAGTCCGGACCCGCGTTGGCCATCGCCAGCGTGCCCATCTTGTACCCACGGCTGCGGGCGGCATCGAGCTCGTCGGCGAACTTGTAGCCCGGACCGCCCGTGCCGGTGCCGTCCGGGTCACCGCCCTGGATCATGAAGTCCCGGATCACGCGGTGGAAGATCACCCCGTCGTAGAAACCCTGACGGGCGAGGAACACGAAGTTGTTCACCGTCCGCGGCGCCTCGTCGGCGAAGAGCTTGACGGTGATGTCCCCGCGGTTGGTGCGGATGGTCGCCGCGTAGCTCTTGGAGGTGTCGATGGTGAGCTCCGGCGGGGAGCTCCACTGCTGTGCCACGGTGGCCTCGTTCGGTCGTGTCGGACGCTGGGAGCGGGCAGCGTAGGAGGTGGTCGCGTCGCCGGCGGTGGCCGTCACGCCGACCTTCGCGGCAGCCGACCCGGCGGTCAGGCTGCCGGGGGCGGTCAGGAGGTCTCGACGGTCAGCGAGGTGATGATCACCGGGTCGGCGGCCTGGTCACCCGACGCGGGACCGAGCGCGATGGCCTCCACCACCTCGATGCCTTCGAGGACGCGGCCGAAGAGGGTGTAGTCCGGTGGCAGCGGGTAGCCGTCCTCGGCCTCGATGATGAAGAACTGCGAACCGTTGGTGTCCGGCCCCGCGTTCGCCATCGCGAGCGACCCTCGCGGGTAGCCGCCCTCCTGTTCGGTCACGGCCTCGGCCGCGGCGGGCTCGTCCTCGAAGGTGTAGCCGGGGAAGGCCTCCCCCGGCGCGAAGCAGTCCTCGCGGCCACACCCGGTGCCGGCCGGGTCCCCACCCTGGATCATGAACCCGTCGATGACCCGGTGGAAACCGACCCCGTCGTAGTAGCCCTCCTCGGCGAGGAACACGAAGTTGTTGACCGCGATCGGCGCGCGGGCCGCGTCGAGCTCGACGACGATGTCGCCGCAGGTGGTGGCGATCGTGGCCGTGTACGTCGCCTCCTCGTCGATGGTCAGCTCGGGCGCGGCGTCGTACATCAGGCTGTCGACGTCCGGGACGTCGTCCGGCGTCGGTGGGCAGGCACCCTCCGGACGCTCGCCCTCGGCGAGGGCTTCGAGCTCGGCCTCCTGCTGGGCCTGCGGGTCGCCCGGCTCGTCGCCGTCGGTCGCGCCGTCGTCGGTGCCCGCATCCGTAGCACCGGCGGCGTCGTCGTCGGCCACCTCGCCGTCGGCGGGATCGGCCGTGCCGTCGGTCGGGTCGGGGGTGTTCGGGGCGTCGTCGCGCCCGCTCATCAGGGCGAAGCCCCCGATCGAGACCAGCAGCAGCACGACCAGGACGATCACCAGCACCTGGGACCGTCGCTGCCGCCTGGCCAACGCGTCGTCGCGGCGCTTTGCGCGCGCTCGATCGAGCTGTCTGTCGTGGGTGCTCTTGGCCACGTGCGGCTCCTCCCGGGGACCTCGCGCGGAGGCTACCGGCGACCGTCGTTCAGACCCGACCCCGGCGCGCCGCGAGCCGCCAGCAGTGCAGGTGCCAGTGCCGGCGCAGGTCCACGAGGTCGTCGGGCCAGGCCACCACGTGCCCCACCCGCGGTGCGATCGTGTTGCCGCACCCCGGACAGAGGTACTCCTTGTCGGCGCGGAAGCTCGGCACCCGCGCGACCTGGTGGCCGGGCACCTGCGGGAGCTCGAGGTCGCTCACCGCGGTGGCTCGGTCCCGGCCTCGCCACGCAGGTGCCGTGAGGTACCGACCCCGGCGAGGACGATCAGGACCCCGAAGCCGTCGTCGGTCCCGGTCCAGTGCTCGCGCACCACGTCGTAGCCGGCCGCGGCGACCAGCCGTCGCACGGCCACGAGCACGGCCAGCAGGTCGTCGACGCCACCGACCCCCGGCACCACGTCGGGCAGGAGGTCGATGGGTGAGGCGACGTACAGCGCGGCCACGGCTGCGACGACCTTGGCGTGCCAGGGCACCCGTCGGTCCCGGCTCAGCGAACGCAGCAGCCGCCCGAGGTCGGGCAGCAGCGCGACCGCCTCACGCCAGTAGGGACGAGGGCCGGCGGGAGCGTCCTCCCCGCCGGCCTCGTCGATCCCCTCCTGCTCAGTAGACGTAGAACCCTCGCCCGGCCTTGCGTCCGAGGAAGCCCGCCTCCACGAGGTGGCGCAGCAGACCGGCGGGCTCGTAGGACGGCTGGCGGTACTCCTGCTTGAGCCGCTCGATGATCGCCAGCGTGACGTCCAGGCCGACGACGTCCATCAGTTGGAACGGCCCCATCGGGTAGCCGGCCCCGAGCTTCATGGCGGTGTCGATCTCCTCGGCGGTCGCGTAGTGCGACTCGAGCATCTTGACCGCGTCGTTGAGGTAGGGGAACAGCAGGGTGTTGACGATGAAGCCGGCCCGGTCGCCGCACAGCACGCCGACCTTGCCGACCTTGTCGACGAACGCCCGGCACTGCTCGGTGACCGTGTCGTCGGTCCGGACCGTCGGGACGATCTCGACCAGCTTCATGATGGCGGCAGGGTTGAAGAAGTGCAGACCGAGCACGCGCTCAGGTCGGTCGGTGACCATCGCGCACTCGATCACCGGCAGCGACGAGGTGGTGGTGGACACGATCGCGTCCGGCTTGAGCGACGGAGCCAGCTCGGCGAACAGCTCGCGCTTGATCTCCAGGTCCTCGGCGACGGCTTCGATGACGAGGTCGGACGGGGCGAGGTCGGCGAGGTCGACGGTCGGCTTGATCCGCTGCAGCGTGGCGACCATGTCCTCCTCGCTCACGCGGCCCTTGTCGACCATGCGTTGGAGCGACTTGGCGACCTTGGCCGCGACCGCCTCGGCCTTCTCACGCGAGCGGCCGCGGACGATGACCTCGTAGCCGGCCTTCGCGCACACCTCGACGATCCCGGAGGCCATCGTGCCGGTGCCGAGCACCCCGATCGTGGTCCAGCCCGCGATCGCGTCCTGGTCCGCCGGCGGACGGGCCGACCCGTCCGGGACCACACGTGAGCTGCCGGGCTCCTCGTAGCTGTAGAAGCCGCGACCCGACTTGCGGCCGGTGAACCCGGCCGCGGCGAGCTGACCGAGGATCGGACGCGGTGCGAAACGCGTGTCGTCGAACTGGGAGTGGATCGCGTCCATGATGCCGACGAAGGTGTCGATGCCGACGAGGTCGGTCAGGGCGATCGGGCCCATCGGCAGGCCGGCGCCGAACCGCATCGCGGCGTCGACGTCCTCCTTGGTCGCGTACCCCGAGTCGACCATCCACACGGCCTGGTTGAGGTAGGGGAACAGCAGCTGGTTGGCGATGAAGCCGCGCCGGTCACCGACGACGACGGGCGCCTTGCCGATGGTCTCGGCGAAGTCCTTGGCGACGGACACGACGTTCTCGTCGGTGACGACGGTGCGCACCAGCTCGATCAGCTTCATCACCGGGGCCGGGTTGAAGAAGTGGAAGCCGAGCACCCGGTTCGGTCGGCGCGTGTGGACCGCGATGTCCATCACCGGCAGCGACGAGGTGTTGGTCGCGATGATCGCGTCCTCGCGGGCGACGACGTCGATCCGACGGAAGGCGTCCTGCTTGAGCTCGAGCACCTCCGGGACGGCCTCGATGATCAGGTCGCAGTCGCCGAGGTCGGACCAGTCGGTCGATCCCGAGATGCGCCCCGCGATGGCCTCCCGTTCGGCCGCGTCGAGCCGGCCGCGCGCCACCTGGCGTTCGAGGGAGCCGGCGATCCGGGCCGAGCCCCGTTCGACCGCGACGGCGTCGAGCTCGACGAACGACACGGGGAGCCCGTTCCTGGCGACGATCTCCGCGATGCCGGACCCCATGGTCCCGCAGCCGACGATGCCGACCTTGCCGACCTCGGTGACGATCTCGCTCACGCTCGTCCCTCCCACCCCGCGGTGGGGGTGCCTCGTGGTGTCTGCCGCGCGCCTGGTCGCGTGACCCCAAGCCTAGGGACGCGCCGGCGCGCCGCACGAACCGATCGGTCGCGCGGTGCCGAGCGGCGTCGCCCGGTGTCACGCCGCCGGCGGGCGGCCCGCCCCGACAGCGTCTGCTCAGCGGCGGGGCAGGACCAGCGGCTGGCCCGTCCGTGGGTGGGCGATGACCTCGACCTCCGTCCCGTACACCTCGCTGAGCGACGGGCCGGTCAGGACCTCGCCCGGGCTGCCGACGCGCCGGATGCGCCCCTCGCCGAGGAGCGCGATGCGGTCCGCGTGCGCGGCCGCGAGACCCAGGTCGTGCAGGACCACGACGACCGCCGCGCCACGTGCGGCGTCCTCGCGGGCGACCCGCAGGACCAACTCCTGGTGACGCAGGTCGAGCGCGGCCGTGGGCTCGTCGAGCAGCAGGGTGCCCGCCCGCTGCGCGAGCACGCGCGCGAGCGCGACGCGTGCCCGTTCACCACCGGACAGGGTCGTCACCGGGCGGTCGAGGAAACCGGTCACCTCGACCCGGGCGACCGCGTCCGCGACGGCTGCCGGGTCCTCGCCGGCACGGTCGGTACCGAACCACGGTGCGCGCCCCATCTCGACGACCGCACGGGTGGAGAACGGGAAGCTGAGGGCCACCTCCTGGGGGAGCACGGCGCGCCGCATCGCGAGCTCGCGCCACGTCCAGGACGACAGCGGTGTCCCGTCCAGGCTGACCGCACCCTCGTCGAGCGGGCGGTCGCCCGCGAGCGCGGCCAGCAGCGTCGACTTGCCGGCACCGTTGGGTCCGACGAGGGCCAGGACCTCGCCGCGCCGGGCGTCGAGATCGACGGCGCGCAGGATCCAGCGGTGGCCGATGCGCACGCCCACACCCTCGGCGCGCAGGGCGAGGTGTTGCCCGTTTGGCGCAGCCGGTAGACGCGGCGCCGCCCGTGTCCGCAGGATCACGCCCACCCCCCGTGCCGACGACGGGTACGGCGCAGCAGCCACAGGAAGCACGGCGCACCCACGAGGGCCGTCAGCACCCCGAGCGGCACCTCGGCGGGCTGCGCCACCGTCCGCGCGAGCAGGTCCGCGCCGACCAGCATGGCGGCCCCACCGAGCGCGCTGGCCGGCAGCAGCGTGCGGTGGGCAGGTCCGGCCAGGAGCCGGATCGCGTGCGGCACCACCAGGCCGACGAACGAGATGACACCGGCGACCGCGACCGCCGCCGCGCTGAGCAACGCCACGACCGAGATCAACACCAGGCGGGTCCGTTCGACGTCGACCCCGAGGTGGCGCGCCGACCGGTCGCCCAGCGCGAGCAGGTCGAGGGTGCGCACGTAGCGCGGCAGCAGCAACAGGCCGAGCACGACCGCCGGGAGGATCGAGCCGACCCCCCGCCAGGTCGCCGTGCTGACGCTCCCGAGGCTCCACGCGGTGATCGACCGCAGGGCACCGTCGTCGGAGAGGAACAGGAGGAGGCCGAGAACCGCCCCCGCGAGCGCGTTGACCGCGATCCCCGTGAGGACCAGGGTGACGACCTCGGTGCTGCCGCCACGACGGCTCGCCAGGTAGATCCCCAACGTGCACACGAGCCCGCTGAGGAAGGCGGCCGCGGGGATGGTGAACGGTCCGAGCAGGGTCACGCCCGTCGCGATCGCGACCGCCGCCCCGACCGACGCGCCGGCGGAGACCCCGATGATGCCGGGCTCGGCCAAGGGGTTGCCGAAGATGCCCTGCATCACCGCGCCGGCGCAGCCGAGGGCCCCGCCCACGAGGCCGGCGAGCACGATGCGGGGGAAGCGGACCTGCCACAGCACGTCGGCGGCCAACGCGTCGGGCGCGGTCCCGATCCCGATGTCGGCCAACAGGGCACCGATGACCTCCGCGGGGGCGACGTGGTAGGCGCCGGCACCAGCGGACAGGACGCCGGCGGTCACGAGCAGTGCCCCGGAGCCGATCAGGACGGCGAGGCCGCGTCCATCGACGTGGGGGACGCGCCGCCGCCGGACCCGACCCACCGCCCCGTCGGTCATCTGCCCGTCGCCGCCCGCGGGGGCTGCCCGGTCGGGCGCGCCCGTCGTCACCGGGTCGCGGGTGGTCACGGCCCGGCCGGATCGTCGGCGAGCGCCGCGGCCAACCGCTCGGCGAGGAGGGTGATGACCGCACCCGTCCGCGGGCCGAACGAGAGCAGCAGGCCGTCGTCGACGGCGATCACGCGCCGGTCTCGCCCGGCCGGGGTCTGCGCGACGCCGGGGAGGGCCACCAGTCCGTCGACACCGCCGACGGACTCGAGACCGCTCGACATGACGAGCAGCACGTCCGGGGCCGCGTCGATGAGCGCCTCGCTCGTCAGGGGGGTGAACGGTCGGGTCAGCCCCGACGCGGTCCCGGCGTCGCTGGCGCCCACCGCGTCGACGAGCTGGTCCGCACCCGAGCCCGGGCCGCCGAGCAGGTAGACGCCCGCGGTCCCACGTAGGTACAGGAAGCCGACCGTCACGCCGGCAGCGACGTCGGGCAGGGTCGCGGCCGCGATCTCGGCCTCGGTCCGGACGACGAGCGCCTCGCCGGCCTCCGGCACACCGAGCGCCGTGGCGACCGCCGCGATCCGGGTCGCGATGTCGTCGAGCGTCCACGCCTCCTCCACGACGACGACCGGGACACCCGCCGACCGCAGCTGGTCGATCGCTTCGGGCGGGCCGGTCGCGGTGTCGGCGAGCACGACCGTCGGTGCGAGCGACAGGACCCCCTCGACCGAGACGTCGTGGCCTCCGTGGGTGACGACCGGCAGCTCGGCCACCTGTTCGAACGTCGCAGCGACGTCGCGCCCCACGATGTTCTCCCCGAGCCCGAGCGAGACCACGATCTCGCTGAGGCTGCCCACGAGCGGCACGATGCGGCTGACGTCGTCGACGGTCACCTCACCCTCGGGGGTGGCCACGGTCACCGGCAACTCGGGGTCCGGGACCTCGGCGAGGGGGACGACCAGGGCCGGATCGGTCCCCTCGGAAGCGGTCGCCGCCGGTCCGGTCGCCCCCGGTCCGGTGGACGTCGTTCCGTCCGCGACCGGCGGCGCGGCGCCGCACGCGGTCAGGCTCAGTGCCACGACGGCGGCGAGCAGGCCGGTGACGCGACGAGGTCGCACTAGCTGACCGCCGCGCCGCGGCGACGGACCAGGACGGTCCCGACGGCAGCTCCCGACGTGAGCAGCAGCACCAGCGCCACCACCGTCACGGCACCTCCCGAGGAGCCGTCGTCGGACCCGTCCGCCGCGATCGAGGACGCGCCCACGTCCACGGCCTCGTCGTCGGACCGGAGCTCCTCGTCCCGGACCCGGCCGACCCCCGCGAGTCCGTCAGCGAGCTCCTCCCGGCCGTCCTCGAACTCGTCCTCACCGTCCACGGGCTCGGATCGGTCGACCTCGTCACCGTCGGCCCCGTCCGCCTCACCCGTCGAGGTCGCGTCGGTGTCGTCCGTGCGCGGACGTTCGGGACCCTCGGCCTCGCCCGGGTCGGACCTCCCTGTGGACGATGCCGATGACGCGGTGGAGGGTTCCGCCGCCGGCTCCGGCGTCGGCCTCGGCGCGGACGTCGGCTCGGGTGTCGGCTCCGGGGCAGCCGGCTCCGGCGCGGCGAAGGACACCGGCACGATGACGTCCTGGCTGCGGTCGCTGTTCCGGGTGTGGTCGGTGCGCGTCACGACGGCGCACCGGGTCACCGTGCAGTCGACGTCGCCGATCCGGCGGGTCACCTCGACGCGCACGTCGAACGATCCGCCGGCGCCGTATGGGCGGGCCAGACCTTCGCCGTAGGGCGGGGGGGCGTCGGAGATCCACACCGACCCCCCGGAGCTGCCGCTCACGTCGGCCCCACCCCCGCACGGCGAGGGCGCCTGCCCCGCCGGGGGGACCACGCAGTACGCCACGTAGATGCCCTTCGAGGTGTCGTACCCCGACCCGCGGACGTTGACGGTGGTCGCGCCGTCGGGGGACAGGCCGTCGCGCGGCGAGACCGACAGAGCGGGCGCGGCCGACGCCGGCCCGCTGCCGACGAGAGCTGCCACGAACACCGCAGCGATGATCGTCGCGAGGCGGTGGGTGCGACGCGCGGCACGACGGCGGGGCCGGGACGGCTCGCTGATCGCCACCGCCGCCGTCACGGCGCGACCTGCGTCGGCGCCCCGCAGCCGAGGATGCGCTCGTGGACCGCGTCGAACACCGCACGGTTGTGCTCGTAGGCGACCACGACCTCACCGGTGATGGCCGCCCGTTGGTCGGACGCCCACGCCGCGGCATCGAGCCGTTCGCGGTAGGCGATCTTGTAGCTACGGGCGTCGAGGTCGGCGGGGAAGCGGTAGAAGTCCACCCCGCCGCCGAGAGCCCGACCGAGCGCACGGCCGATGACGATGCCGCCCGACAGGTCACCGAGGTAGCGCGTGTAGTGGTGGGCGACCACCCCTCCGGGCCACCCGGCGACCTCACCGAGCCGGTCCACGTACGCCGCGGTCGCGGGCAACACCTCGTCGTCGACGGGGCCGTGGGCGTTGGCGCGCAACCACGCGAGGTCGTGGTCGAGGGCGACGGTCCGCTCGAGCCGTGGGTCCATGAGGGGTCCGACGTCGGGGTCGTCCGCCACGCCCCGAGCCACCTCCTCGAGCGCGGCGTAGACGGCCCGGAGCTGGACCACGAGCACGGCGTACCCGTCGACGTCGACCTCGCCGGCGACGAGGCGCTCGGCGAGGCCCGAACCCTCCGCCGCGGCGTGGAAGGGTGCGGTGGCGGCGCGCAACTGCGTCGCGAAGCCGGTGGGAGCGGAGGCAGCGGGAGCGGACACGGGCGGTTCCCCACGGTCGGTCGGAGCTGGGCGCTCGTCGGCAGGTCTGCGGTGCGCGGGTCCGGGGAGGTCCGGTGGCCGCCCCCCGCTCGAGGAGCGGAGGTGAGGTTCACCGTAGTTAGGTTCGCCTTCCCTACGCAAGCCTGGCTAGGTTCACCCCCGGCCCGCCCCACCTACCTCGCCGTCGGGTCAGGAGGAACCGTCCGTGCACACCCCGACCCCCGTTCGCCGGGTGCGACGCCTCGGCGCGCTCGGCGCGATCGCCCTCGCTCTGGCCAGCCTCGTCCCCGTCGCCGCGGTCGCGCAGGAACCGGCCGGTGATCCGCTCCTGACGGTCACCCCGACCGAGCTCAGCGCCGAGGGCACCACGACCGTGACCGTGACCGGCACCGGGTTCGACCCGGCTGCCAACGTCGGGACCCGTCCGCCGCTCCTGGGACAGCCCGCCGGCTTCTACGTCGTCTACGGCGACTTCGACGAGGTCTGGCGGCCGTCGGAACGTGCGCCGTCGTCCGCCCGTAGGGTGCTCGAGCAGCGCTGGGTGCTGCCCGAAGCGGCGTACGAGTCGATGGGCGCCGGCGACGAACTCGTGCTCCTCGACGACGACGGGAGCTTCAGCTTCAGCTTCGACCTCGCGGCCCCCGAGGCCGGGCCGGCGGGCGAGCTCGGCGTCTACAGCTACCCGGGCAGCGGGGCGACCAACCCCGCTCACGAACTCGTGCAGCCGCTGACGATCGCCGACGACCCCGGCACCGACGACCCCGGCACCGACGACCCCGACACCGACGACCCCGACACCGACGACCCCGACACCGACGACCCCGACACCGACGAC
>CAYSTY010000015.1:14752-20030 GCA_964433685.1 uncultured Actinomycetota bacterium
CCCGGGAGCGGGGAACCGGGTGTCGAGCAGCCCGTCGCGGGTGAGACCGGGCCGCGTCCGGTCACCGACGGGTACGCCGACTGGGGCGTGAAGGACTCCTTCCGCGCCTACATCGAGGGGCCCATCGCGCGTGGGACCACCACCACCAGCGACGGCGCGACCCCGCTCGCGGGTGGCGGCTTCCGCTTCGGTGCCGCGACCGGCAGCTACGACCCCGCGACCGGCGAGGTGGTCG
This sequence comes from uncultured Actinomycetota bacterium, assembly GCA_964433685.1. Lineage (GTDB taxonomy): Bacteria > Actinomycetota > Nitriliruptoria > Nitriliruptorales > Nitriliruptoraceae > Nitriliruptor. The sequence continues at coordinate 14,988 of CAYSTY010000015.1, forward strand.
CCAGTGCCGCCGGGACGGGAGGGCTCGAGGTCACCACGCGCGGCACCGTGCGGTTCCAGGGCCACGACCTCGGCGACGGGTACGCGCTCGACCTGGTCCTCAGCGACCCCGCGATCACCATCGACGGGGAGCGGGGGACCTTGACCCTGGACGCCCGATCGCGTGGGCTCGAGGATCCCGACGAGGTCTACGAGGGTGAGGACGTCCCGTTCGCCGAGCTCGACCTGACCGACGTCGCCACCGACCTCGACGGCGACGTGCTGACGCTGTCCGCCATCCCCGCCACGCTGACCGAGGAGGGGGCAGACGCCTTCGCCGGCTTCTACGAGGCCGGTGAAGCGCTCGATCCCGTCACCCTGGTGCTCGCCCTCGACCGCGCGCGGCTCCCCGGAGGCGACGGCGCCGGGGCGGGCGACGAGGGCGGCGGACCGACGTCCGACGACGGTGCCGACGCTCCGGGACCGGATGCGTCCGTACGGGAGCTGCCCGTGACCGGGACCTCGGTGCCCGGTCTCGCCGGGGTGGCACTGCTGCTGCTCGCGCTGGGCAGCGCCGTCCGAGGGAGCCGACGGCAGGAGGTCTGAGCGGACGGACGCGTGGCCGGCTCGATCGAGGGTCGGCCACGCCGGTCACCCCGGTTCGCCGTGCACGGTGGTCCCCGCGCGCCACGTGCGGCGGATCCCCACCTGGCCCAGCGTCCTGCTCGGCACCTTCGTGACGTCCGCGTCGGTCAGCACCAGGTCGGCTCGACGTCCGACCGCGATCGTCCCGGTCCGGTCCTCGTCCCCCGCCTGGTACGCCACCCCCGCCGTGTACGCCGACAACGCCGCGTCCAGGTCCACGCGCTCGGCCGGGTGCAGCGTCCCCTCGTCCGGACGCCCCGGCACCTGGCGCGTCACGGCGATCTGGATGCCCTCGAGCGGGACCAGGGAGGACACGGGCCAGTCGCTGCCGAACGACACGTGCGCGCCACCGCGCATCAGCGACCCGATCGGGTACTGCCAGCCGCTGCGTTCGGGCCCGAGCCGCGGCGCGGTGAGGTCGACCATGATCTCGTTGGGTTGCGCCCAGAGCGGCTCGAAGTTGGCGACGGCTCCGAGGCTGCGGAAGCGCGGCCGGTCGGCGGGGTGGACCAGGTGCGTGTGCGCGATCACCGGGCGACGGTCACGGTCGGCCGCGACGGTGGCCACGTGCTCGAACGCGTCGAGCGCCGATCGGACCGCGGCGTCCCCGATCGCGTGCAGGTGGAGCTCGAACCCCGCCGCGTCGAACGCGGCGCACGCTTCGGCGAGCTCACCGGGCTCCCAGTTCGCGATCCCGTGGCCGCCACCGCTCGCGGGGTCGTGCGCGAGGGCGCAGTACGGGTCGAGCAGCGCCCCGGTGCCGCCCTCGATGACCCCATCGACGAACAGCTTGACGGTCGTCAGCGTCAGGCGGCCGCCGGGGACGCCGTCCGCCACGCGGCGCCGGTCGTCGGCCGCGACCTCCGCGCGGGCAGCGACGAAGGCCTCGACCTGGTCGCGCCAACCGGCGACCTCGACCTTCGGCGCGAGGTCGAGCCCCGCGGTGAGGTGTCCCGCGTCCGCGACGGCAGCGAACGCTGGGAGCATGCCGAGCGTCACCCAGGCGTCCTGGCCCCACACGATGCCGGCCGCGGTCATGCGCGCGAGCCCGACCTCCAGACCGCGCGCGAGCTTCTCGGTCCCCCGTGGCGGTACGTGCCCGTCGAGCAGGTGCTCGGCCTCCTCGAGGAGGGTGCCGACGGGCTCGCCGGCAGCGTCGCGCACGATCGTCCCGCGGGGCGGATCGGGCGTCCCCGACCCGATGCCGGCGACCGCCAGCGCCCGGCTGTTGCACCAGACCATGTGGTGGTCGGAGGACCACAGCGCGACCGGGCGATCCCCGACGACGCGGTCGAGGACCTCGGCTCGGCCGACCCCGCCGGGGAGGATCTCCGGCGGGTAGCCCCACCCGATGACCCACGGTTCGTCCGGACGTTCGGTCACGAAGGCGGTGAGGCGCCGCAGGACCTCGTCGACGTCGGCGCTGTCGACCAGGTCGCAGTCCAGCGTCTCGGCGCCCCCGTTCATCGGGTGGATGTGCCCGTCGCGGAACGCGGGCAGCAGCGCGCCGTCCCCGACCTCCACCACCTCGGTCCCCGAGCCACGCCGGTCGTGCGCCTCGGTGCCGAGCGCGACGATACGGCCGTCCGCGACCGCGACCGCGTCGGTGCGGGCTCCGTCGCCCGTCCAGATGGTGCCGCGGTCGTCGGCGACGACGAGCAGGTCGGCGCTCACGCGCCCGCCCCCGTACGGCGCCGCTCGGCGATGCCGGTGGTCAGCTCGAGCACGACGCGGTTGCCCAGGGCGGCGGTGATGTCCATCGGCTGGTCGTAGTGCGGCGCGACCTCGACGACGTCCGCGGCGACCACCGGCAGCTCGCGGCCGAGCCGGCGCACCGTGTCGAGCAGCTGGCGTGAGGTCAGCCCGCCCGGTTCCGGTGTCCCGGTGCCGGGCGCCATCCCCGGGTCGACCACGTCGACGTCGACCGACACGTAGACCCCGACCGCCGGTTCCTCGCCGTCCGGTCCGGGACCGGCGGCGTACGCGACGGCCTCGTCGACCACGGCGGACAGGCCGCGACGCACGATGTCCTCCATGAAGTAGCTGCGCATCCGCTGCTCGCGCATCCAGGCGACCGTCTCGGGCGGCGGCCAGTACCCGCGTAGGCCGATCTGCACGAACCGGTGACCCGGGACCGCCCCGGACTCGATGAGCCGCCGCATCGGTGTGCCGTGGCCGTGCAGCTGGCCCCAGTGGTCCTCGCCGGTGTCGGCGTGCGCGTCGAAGTGGACCAGTGCGATGCGGCCGAACCCGTGGTGGCGTGCGACCGCCGAGGCGCCCGGGAAGGTGACGGTGTGGTCGCCGCCGAGCAGCACCGGGATGCCGCCGCGCGCCGCGGCGGTGTGGACGTAGCGTTCGATGCTCGTGAGCGACGGCCCGATGTAGCCCCCGACGATGGCCGCGTCGCCGGCGTCCACCACGGGAAGCTCGACCAGCGGATCGACCCCCGCGGTCAGGTGGGGTCGGCTGCCGTCGGGTGGCAGGTAGTCGGCCTCGCGGATGGCCTTCGGTCCGAAGCGTGCGCCGGGACGGTGTGACGCGCCCCAGTCGAACGGCGCGCCGAGGATGACCACCTCCCCCGGGGCGACCTGGTCGACGCGGCGGTGCGGGACGCCGCAGAACGAGCCGCGGGCGCCGAACGACTCCCCCGTCCCCGGTGCGAACGGCTCGTCGAACGGCGCGGCGTCCGGCCCCGGCAGATCCGGTAGGTCCGGGGAGTCGTCCACCTAGGTCCCGTCCGTCGCGTCGTCGCCGTAGGGGAACCACCAGTCCTTGCGCGACTGGTCGAAGTCCCAGTGCACGTGCTTGGTCGTCAGGAACGTCTCGAGGCCCTCGGGACCGAGCTCCCGGCCGCCACCGGTCATCTTCATCCCGCCGAACGGTCCGGCGTAGTTGTCGGTCAACGGGTCGTTGATCCACACGGTGCCGACACGCACCCCCTCGTAGAAGCGTTTGATGGTGCGCGGGTCGGACGACCGCAGCGTCGCGCCGAGCCCCATCGTCGAGGCGTTGACCCGGTCGATGACCTCGTCGATGTGGTCGTAGGTCGCGATCGGGATGGTGGGGCCGAAGGTCTCCTCGGTCGCGATCACCATGTCGTCGGTGACGTCGACGAGGACGGTCGGCTCGAAGAACCACCCGGGCCGGTCCGGGCGTCCACCGCCAGCGACGACCCGCGCACCCCGCCGGACCGCGTCGTCGATGTGGTCGGCGACCTTGTCACGGAACCGGTCGGCCGCCAGGGGGCCGACGTCGGTCCCGGGCTCGAGGCCGTGCCCGAGCCGGAGCTCGGCGACCTTCGCCGTCACGGCGTCGACGAGGTCGTCGCGTGCCGACGCCGGGACGAGGACGCGTTCCGCCGACGTGCAGACCTGACCGGCGTTCAGCAGCGCGGTGTAGGTCAGCGCGTCGGCCGCGGACTCGAGGTCCGCGTCGGGCGCGACGACGAACGCGTCCTTGCCGCCGAGCTCGAGGTGGAGGTGCTTCATCATCGGAGCGGCGACCGATGCGATGCGCTGTCCGGTCGCCACCGATCCGGTCATCGCGATCGCACCGACGTCGGGGTGGGCGACGAGTGCCTCACCGGCGTCGGCACCGGTCCCGGTGACGACGTTGACCACGCCGGGCGGCAGGTGGTCGAAGCAGCGTTCGATCCAGGCGAGGGTGACGAGCGAGGTCAGCTCGGACGGCTTGATGACGACGGTGTTGCCGGCAGCCAGCGCGGGCGCGAGCTTCCAGCTGAGCAGCAGCAGCGGGTAGTTCCACGGCACGATCGCGCCGACGACGCCGTACGGCTCCTTGAGCACGAGGTTCAGCTGCGTCCGTGGTTCACCGGAGGGGATGACGCGCCCGGAACCGTTGCGGGCGAGCTCGGCGTAGTAGCGCAGCGAGGTGAGCGCCCACTCGGCCTCCTCCTCCTGCTCGGGCCGCGCCTTGCCCTGCTCGCGGGTGAGCAGCTCCACGAGCTCGTCGTGGTGTTCGAAGCTGCGGGCGACGACCTCGTGCAGCAGTTCGGCCCGGTCGTTGGCGGCCGTGTACCGCCACCCGTCGGCGGCGCGGCTGGCCGCTGCGACGGCGCGGGCGACGTCCTCGGCGCCGCCGGCGGGGATGCGGCCGAGCACCTCCTCGGTCGCGGGGTCGTAGCTGTCGATCCAGTCGCCGGACGCGGCCGTGACCCGCTGGTTGTCGATCCACATCAGCGTGCCGTCGGGAACGACAGCTGCGAGCGCTCCGCGAGCTGACCGCCATCCGGCCAGCGGGCGGTCACGACCTTGCCGCGCGTGTAGAAGGAGATGCCCTCGGTGCCGTGCACGTGGGTGTCCCCGAACAGCGAGTCCTTCCACCCGCCGAACGAGAAGTACGCCATCGGCACCGGGATCGGCACGTTGATCCCGACCATCCCGACCTCGATCTCGGACTG
>CAYSTY010000016.1:0-7567 GCA_964433685.1 uncultured Actinomycetota bacterium
GGCTGGTCGGTCTGTTCGAGTTCGACCTCGTCGCCAAGGTCTTCGGCGAGGGCTCGAAGCTGTCGCGCCTGATCTACACCGCCGTCGGTGCGGCGACCGCCTACACCGTCGTGAAGGCCTCCCGGAGCTAGGCTCCGCGCCGCTGCCCGCTGGCTCCGACGCGGGCACGGGACGGGGCCAGCGATGAGCGACGACGCGGCGTGGCGACCTGACGCCACGGACGCGGCGTCCGCCGACCTCGCGTTGCCGGGCTACACCGGGTTCGAGCTGATCGCCCGCGGCAGCGAGAGCGTGGTCTACAGGGCGCGGCAAGAGCTGCTCGGCCGCGACGTCGCCGTCAAGGTCCTGCAGGTACGCGACGAGGCCGCCACGGCGCGGTTCCGGCGCGAGCTCGAGCTGACCGTCGACCTCGGCCGCCAGCACCCGGGCATCGTCACCGTCCTCGACACCGGCACGCTGGCCACCGGCGAGCCCTGCATCGTCATGGCCCACCACGAGCTCGGCTCCCTGCACGACCGGCTCCGCCAGCTCGGGCCCCTACCGGTCAGCGAGGTCGTCGCGGCCGGCACGGTGGTCGCCGACGCGCTCGCCTTCGCGCACGAACGGGGCGTGCTGCACCGCGACGTCAAACCCCAGAACGTGCTGCTGTTGCCGACCTCCTACGTGCTCGCGGACTTCGGTATCGCCCGCTTCGCCGACGCCGGGCACACCGCGTCGGCTGAACGGTTCAGCTACCGCCACGCCTCACCGCAGGTCCTCGATGGCCACCCCCCGTCGGCGGCCGACGACCTGTGGTCGCTCGGCTCGACGCTCCACACGCTCCTCGATGGTCGACCGCCCTTCGCCTCGCTCGATCCCGACGACGACACGGCGCTGGCCTACCTGCGTCGCGTGCGCACCGAGCGACCCCGCGCCCTGACGCGCGACGACGTCCCCGCCGAGCTGCGCACCATCGTCGAGCGGTGCCTCGCGCCGGGTCGCGAGGACCGCTTCGCGGACGCCGCCGCCGTGCGGGACGCCCTGACCCGCGTCCCCACCGAGGCGCGCAGCTGGGCACCGGGGGCGGCCGCGTCCCTCCAGGCACCCGGGACCAACCAGTCACCCGGGACCGACCAGTCACCCCAGACCAACCAGGCACCCGAGACCGACCAGGCACCCGAGACCAACCAGGCACCCGAGACCGGCCACGTGCCGCCCGTCGCCGCGGAGCCTGCGGACGACCCGGGCCGCGAGGCACCCGCGATCGCCGCGTCCGCCCTCGCTGCGGGCGCGGTCGACGCACCGGCGGCCGGGCACGCCGACGACGCCACCCTCGGCCACCCCCTCCCGCCGCCACCCCCACCTGCCGCCCCGGCCGAGGACGACGAGGCCGCCTCGCGCCGGGTCGACCGGCGGGTCTGGGCGTTCGCCCTCGTCGCCCTGATGGTCAGCGCCGGCCTGAGCGTCGCCATCGCCTTCACCGGACGTGACACCCCGAACGACCCACCACCGGACAACACCGTCGGTGGCCCCCTGCCGGAGCTGACCGAGCCGCTCCCGGAGGACGACCTCCAGCCCGGCATCAACGACGGCGCCCTGTCACCCGAGCTCACCCTGGAGGACCGCGGGACCTCGGTGGCCCTCCGCTGGTCCGACCCCACCGACGGGACCGCGCAGTTCGTGGTGGCGCAGACGAGCCCCGAGGCCGGCCCACGCCGGTACCCCGCCGGGACCACCGAGGCGACGCTCGAGGGGCTCGATCCGGACGCGGCCACCTACTGCTTCCGCGTGTTGGCCATCACCGCCGACGGTCAGGGCGTCTCGGAGGAGGCGTGCACCACGCGGTAGGCGCCCCCCCCCGGCGCCGGGACACGCCGTGGTCACCGACGACGTAGCGGCCGCGGATCGAACGCGCTGGCCACCTGACGCCACCACGGTCGATCGGCACGGGCGCGCCGGCGCAACGCCGCGACGTGGTCGAAGCGGCCGGGCACGTCGCTCGCCGCACCGGGCGGCCCGAACGCAGCGAGGTCGGCATCGACCGCGAGTTGCGACGCGGGGTGGGTGCCGGTCATCGGCCAGCGCCGCGCGAGCTCGGCCGCGACCTGCGGCGCCGGGGCGTTCCGGTCGACGGGGACGTCGTGGAGGACCGCGAGGTCGAGCACCTCGGACCACGCCCCACGGGCACCCGCACGGCGGTGACGGGACCGACGTCGACCCCGGAGCGCGAGCAGGAGGAGGGGCAGCGCCGTCACGACACCGAGCGCGATCAGCGCCGGGGTGACCGCGTCGGCAGCGTCCGGTCCGCCGGCGGTGTCGCTCGGCTCGGACGGCTGCGGGGACGGTGCCGGGCCGGGGTCCTCCTCGAGTCGTTCCTCGGGTTCGGAGCGGTCGCGGTCGAGGTCGTCGAGGACCTCGTCGCGTGCCTGCTCGTCGAGGCCGACGTCCGGCGTGTCCGGTGACGGCGCGAACCGGACCCAGCCCCAGCCCTCGAGGTGGACCTCCGGCCACGCGAGCGCGTCACGTCCTCGGACCACCCACCGTCCCGGCTCGACCTGGTCGTCGGGCCGGAAGCCGACGACGACCCGGGTGGGCAGGCCGTTGGCGCGCGCGAGCACGGCGAACGCGGTGGCGAACTGCTCGGAGGTACCCGCGCCGGCACCGGGCATCCCCTCCTCCCCCAGGAGGAAGGTGCGCAGGCGGGCGTACGAGGAACCCGCCGGCGCACCGGGATCGAACCGGCGACCGTCGCGGACCGCGGCTTCGATGCGCACGGCCTGCTCGAGCGGCGTCGACGAGCCCCGGATGACCTGTCGGGCCAGCTCGGCGAGGTCGGCCGGGAGCGGCGGCAGGGCGAGGTAGGGCGCGACGGCCGGCTCGCCGGTGACGCGGGCATCGCGGACGTCGGCCGCGCGGGCGTCGTCGACCTCGGCCTCGACGGTGTAGCTGACCCCGGCGACCAGGCGGCCCGGGAGGGCCACCGTGCCCGACGCGTCGTCGACGTGTGCGTCGGCGAGGTCCAGTGCCGTCGGCCGGCCCGGCGACGGCGCCCACGGACCGTCGAGGCCGGTCGGGGTCACCTCGGCCGTGATCTCCGCGACGCGTCGCCCGCGCGCCAGGTCGGGTACGGCCACCGCGCCGAAGGGGCGGTACGCCACGGGGTGGCGCCACGTCACGCCGTCGAACTCGGTCAACGTCACCAGCCGCAGCGGGAGCGGCCGTTCCATGGTGACCGTCAACAGCTCGACGTCGGCCTGCTGCGCCCAGGCGGCCAGGCGCGGCAGGGGGCTCGGCTCCTCCAGCACCAGCTGCGGGGGCGCGACCAGCTCACGCGGTTCGAAGGCGGGCCCGGTGGGCAGCGTCGCCCCGACGAGCGCCAGCCCCGCGACCACGGCCACGACCGGTGCGAGACGGGTGGCGCCGGCGCGACCACGTCCCGCGGACCAGCCGGCGGCGGCCAGGACCACCAGCAGCGCCGCGACCCAGCCGTGGCGATCCGACGCGCCGGCGGTCAGCAGCGCGGTGGCGACGTAGAGGACGACGGCGCTGACGACCGGCGCGATCGGTCCGCCGCCGTCCCGCTGCTGACGGATGGCGACCCAGACGGCGAGCACGACGACCAGCACCACGCCGGGGACCAGCAGGTCGGGTTCCGGGGGCGCGGGTCGAGGCGCGGTCAGCAGACGCGGGAACGCGTCGCGGAGGGCGGTACCGAACGCGGCCCCGTCCCGCGCCGCCACGAGCTCCGCACCCAACGACGCCGCGGTCAGCGTCGCGCCGCTCGCCAGCCAGCCGGGTGCGCCGATCCGGTGGGCCAGGGTGGTCACGCCGTAGGCGGCCAGCAGCGCCGCGACGAGCACGACGTACGACCACCACCCCGACCAGGCGACGCCGAGGTGGAGCGCACCGGTCGTGAGGAGCGTGAGCGTCCACAGGTGCCGACCGAGCGGCACGCCAGTGGCTCCGGTCCGGACCGCGGCAGGGACCGGGCCTGACGCCGGGGCGGGTGCCGCGGCGGGAGCGGGGGCGGGCGGCGCGCTCACCGGGGTGCTCCGACGACCACGCGGTCCCAGCCGGCGACGAGATCCTCCGCCCGAGCGCCTCGCAGCACGGTGACGCGGTCGATGACCTCCGTGGTGCGGCGGGGCGCGGCATCGACGACCAGGACCACGCCCGCCGCGGCGCGTCCCACCTCGAGGAGCAGCGGGTCGGCCGCATCGCCCACGGCCCCGGTCCCCGTCACCACCGCGACCACGTCGAGGTCGCGGGTCGCGATGGTCGCGAGCGGGCTGGCACCGTCCCGCGGGGTGACCTCCACCAGCGCGTCGATCAACGTCGGAGCCGATCGGTCGACGCTCCCGTCGGTGGTGCCGTCGGTGACCAGGTCGACCGCGCCCGAGACCGTGAGCAGGTGCACCGGGTGACCGATGGTCGCGGCGGCAGCGGCCAGGCTCGCCGCCACGTCGGCCGCCTCCTCGAAGTCCGTCCCCGGATCGTCGTAGCGGTCGGCCCGGTCGTCGAGGACCACCACGACGTGGGGGCGGGACGGGTCCGCGTCGTCGCGGACCATCAGCGTGCCGGTGCGGGCGCTGGTGGCCCAGTGCAGGCGTCGCAGGTCGTCACCCGGGACGTACTCGTGCAGACCGACCAGGTCGGTGCCGCCGTGCTCGGCGCGTTCGTCCGCCCCCACGTGGCCCCGCGCCACCCCCCGAGGCATCCCGCCGACCGGCAGGGTCCGCGGCCGCACCCGCACCGGGACCGGGTCACCGACCTCGCTCGAACGGAACGCGAGACCGGCGGTGCCACGCCGGTCGAGCCGCAACGGTCCGACCCGCAGGATCCCGCGACGTTCGGTCGGGATGGCGTAGGTGACCGTCGTGGTCGCGTCAGCGGCCAGGGGCGGCACCGCCACCGAGACGGTCAGGTCGCCGACCTGCTCCGATGCCGCGAGTTCGACCGGGAGCACCCCACCCGCCCGCGCGACCTCGAGGGTGCCGGTGCACGTGCCCGTCCGTGCCACCTCGCGGGGCGTGACCGATCGCCGGGCCTCGACCGGTGCCCGGACCGAGACGGCGAGGACCGAGGTGACGAGCAGACCGAGGAACGCCACCCCGAGGCCCGCGAGGCCCGGGTAGCGCCACCACATCCCGACGCCGAGGGTCGAGAGCCCGAGGACGAGGACGGTGGCGCCCCGCCCCGTCAGCCGCACGCCGATCACCGGTCCGCGGTCGGGCGGGGTGCCTCGACGGTCGCGAGCACGTCGGCGACGACGTCCGCCGTGGTGACCCCGGCGAGGACCGCCTCCCGGGTGAGGACCAGGCGGTGCGCGAGGACCGGCTCGGCGAGTCGGTGGACGTCGGAGGGCACGACGTACGCCCGCCCCTGCGCGGCGGCGTAGGCCTGCAGCGCCCGGACCATCGCCTTCAGCCCCCGTGTGCTGGCGCCGAGCCGGAGCCGATCGTCCTCGCGCGTGGCCGCGCCGAGGTCGCGGACGTAGCGCAGGATCGGCTCGGCCACGTGCAGCCCGCGCAGCATGGCCACCGCGTCGGCGACCTGCGCGGTCGTGACCACCTCCGGGACCTCGGCGACCGCACCGGCGTCGCTGGTCGGACGCAGCACCTCGACCTCGTGCTCCGGATCGGGGTAACCGAGCCCGACGCGGAGCAGGAACCGGTCGAGCTGCGCCTCCGGGAGGCGGTAGGTGCCGTCGAGGTCGATCGGGTTCTGGGTCGCGATGACCAGGAACGGCGTCGGCACGGCGTGCGTCACCCCGTCCGCGCTGACGGTGCGCTCCTCCATCACCTCGAGCAGCGACGACTGCGTCTTGGCCGCCGCGCGGTTGATCTCGTCGGCGAGCACGACGTTCGCGAACACCGGCCCCTCACGGAACCGGATGTGCCCGGTGCCGGGGTCGTAGACGGTCGTGCCCGTCACGTCCGACGGCAACAGGTCGGGTGTGAACTGCACGCGGTGCGACCTCCCGCCGACCGCCGCCGCGATCGACCGGGCCAAGGTGGTCTTGCCCGTACCCGGCACGTCCTCGAGCAGGACGTGGCCGCCGCTGAACAGGGCCACGAGGACGAGGTCGACGATGTGGCGCTTGCCGTGCACGGCCACCTCGACCGCGTCCGCCACCCGGGCGTGCAGGCGGCGGAAGTCGGCGATCGCGCGGTCGGGCGGGAGCACGGTGGCAGCGGTGGTCATGGCGACCTCGGTGGGAGGGGGAGACGGTTCGGGGAGGGGGTCCCGGCTCACGGGCAGAGCTGACCGGGGATCTGCGGGACGTGTCCGCTGTGGGTCTCGGAGACCGTCGCCCCGCTCTCGTGGATGGCGGTGACGGTCACGCTCCAGGGTTCGCAGGCCCGTCCCATGATCGTCACGCTGCCGCCGTCACAGGGGACGGTCGTGCCACCGTCCCAGTCCACGGAGAGCACGCAGGTCCCGCCGAACGCGCGCCACTGCGCGCCGGTGATGACGGCCGAGCCGTGACGGATGCTGCCGCCACCACGCGGGTCGTCCTCGACGTACGGGCCGGACACGGTCAGCGCCTGCCCCTTGGGCATCGGTGACGCGGGCACGCTCGTCGAACCGGACCCGGGCGGACCGGTCCCCGCACCGTTGGTGGCCGTGACCCGCGCGGTCGCCGTCTGCTCGTGGCAGAAGTCCACGCACGGCACGGTGAGGCGAGCGCTCGTCGTGCTGGTCGAGGTGCTCCGGGACCGTCCGCCCGAGGTGTCGACGGTGACGTCGTAGCCGGTGACGGCTGACCCGTTGGCTGCGGCCGCCACCCAGGTGACGTCGAGCACCACCTCGGTCTCGGTCCGCGACACCATCGAGACCGACACGCCCGACGGGGCGCCGGGGACCGAGTAGGCCGTGACCGGCGCGGTCGGGTCCGAGGACCGCACCTCGGACCCGTGGACGGCGTCCACACGGAAGCTGACGGTCTGGCCCGGCGCGATGGCCGGCGGGCTCACGATCGCCTGGGTCGCGCTGCCGCCGACGGTCGCGACGACGGCGCCGGTGTCAGCCCGGACGACGCGGTGCTCGTCCGCCGGCGTCCCGAGCGTCCACGACACCGTCACGGTGCCGTTGGCGTTGGCGGTCGCGCCGGCTGCCGACGGCGCGACGAGCGTCGGCGGCGGTGGCGTCGTCCGGTCGGCCGTGTAGGACGTGCTCCCGGCGGGGCCGGTGCCGGTGGCGTTCGTGGCGCGCACCGTGATGGTCGTGGTCCCGCCGTCGCACCAGGTCGACCCCGTGCACGGGAGCGTGAGGTCCGCGCTCGACCCGGCACCCATCACGCTCCGGCTCACGCTGCCGCCGGCGAAACCACCGGTGGCGGTCACCTGGGCGCCGGCGACCTCCTGCCCCGAGGGCGCGGGGTCCCAGGAGACCCGCAGGACCAGGCTGGTGGCATCGCGGCGCACGAGGGAGGCGACGATCCCCGTCGGCGCCGACGGCAGCGCCAGCTCCGGCTCGGAGGGGTCGGGCACGTCCGGGTCCGGCACGTCCGGGTCCGGCACGTCCGGGTCCGGCACGTCCGGGTCGGGCACGTCCGGGTCGGGCACGTCCGGGTCCGGCACGTCCG
>CAYSTY010000016.1:7667-19248 GCA_964433685.1 uncultured Actinomycetota bacterium
TCGGGTACGGACGGCGTCGGCAACGTCGCGACCCGGTCGTTGGGGCGCGACGCGGGCAGCGCGGGGTCCGCGGTGCGGATCACCCGCGTCGACCCGTCGGCTTCGACCACCACACCGCGGTCCTCGCCCGGCACGTGCACGAACAGGCGGCCATCGTCGGGGACCAGTTCGGGGTCGCCGCCGCCGGGCGTGACGATGTCGTCGCCGCCACGGCGACCATCGGGGCCGAGGACGACCACACGGCCCGCACCGAGGCAGGGCACGTAGACCTTCTCCTGGTGGACCTGCGGGCCGCCGGGCCGGTCGCAGCCGATGCTCGCGACGTCCACCGCGATCACCTCGCCGGCGGTGACGAGCACCACCGTGCCGGTCCCCTCGACCGCTGCCGGCACCAGCGTCGCCGGGCTCCGCGCCGGGGTGTGGACCTGTCCGCGCAGATCGGCGGACACCCCGGCGACCTGTCGGTCCGTGCCCTCCTGGACGATGACGCCGGCATCCGGCCCGAAGACGGTCACGCCGTCCTCGTGGCCGCTGAGCACACCCTGCGCGCCGACACCGTCGATGGTGCGTTCCCCCTCGACCACGAAGCGGGCGAGCGGATCCGACCACGCGAGCTCGGTCACGGTGCCGTCACCACCGAGCGCCCAGACGGCGTCGGTCCCGTCGATGGCGACGTCGACGAGACCGTCGGGAGCGCGCCAGGTCTGGCCGATGGTCGCAGCGGTCGTGACGTCGATCCGTGCGATCGTGCCCGCCTCGCGGTCGGCCACGTACACCGCGCCGTCGGTGGCGAGCAGGACCTCGACGCTGCCGCCGGGTGAGACCTCGCGCGCGGCGCTGAGCGCGAGCTGGCTGAGGTCGATGGTGCGGACCTGCCCCGTCGTGCGATCGATGACCACGACGAGGTCGTCGCGCTGGTAGATCGCCAGGTCGTTGCCCGGCTCGGCGACCTGCATGCGCAGGTCGGGGCGACCGAGCGCCGGGTTGATGCGCACCACCTCGCCGCTGGTGTCGTCGCCCAACCAGGTGAGCCCGTCGGCGACCGCCACGACCGTGTCGGCGATGCCGCGGCCGAAGATGCTGCCGAGCACCAGCGCGGCGCTGACGACCACCACACCGAGCTCGGCGCTCCCGGCCGAGCCACGCCGACCACGTAGCTTCGAGAACACGGCGCCACCCCCCGTCCCCCGCAGCCGGGGAGCGTTCGATCCGGAACCTCGGCCTGGACGTCGACCGTCCCGGCGGCCGGGACGCCGACCATCCCGCGCACCTGACACCCGTCCCACGCGGCTCACTGGGTCAGCTCGTCGACGGCCGTCGCGGCGAGGACTTGTACCACACGCGTGGTCCCGTCGAGGCACCACAACCCGCGGCCGGGACCGTGCAGCGGCTCCACCGTCGCGATCGGCACCTGGACGCCGAGCAGGCTCCCGTCGCTGCCGTCGGGCTGCAGCAGCACGCCCTGCCGCGACCGCCGCAGCGTCTGGGTGAGGCCGGGCAGGTGCTGCCGCGCCCGGGCCTCGTCGCTGTCGACCGACCCGACGACACCGCACCGCAGCGCCGGGGCGTCCTCGGCGACGGCGACCAGCGCGAGCAACGCCTCACGCGCCGCGGGGTCGGACTCGGCCGCACGTTCCCAGACGTGGAGGTCGTCGACGAGCACGAGGCGCCAGCCGTCGTCCGCCGCCGCCCGCGTGCGCACCCCGTCCGCCCACGCGGTCACCGCGGCGAGGTCGTCCACGACCACGTCCACCACGTCCCCGGCGGAGGCGGGCGGCGGCGTCGGCCCCAGCCAGACGGTCTCGGCCGGTGCCTCGTCCGACCGCCGTGCGAGCTCGGCGAGGCCGAGCAGCGCGCTCGTGCGGCCGCTGCCGCGTCGTCCCGCCAGCAGCAGTCGCGCGCCGCGGAGCGCGGCACGCAGGACACCGACCGTGTCGGCGTCGACCCCGATGGGGACCCGGTCCGCGTCCGGGGCCGGCAGGGCGGCGGCCGGCACCCGTCCGGGCATGGCGAGCACCGGTGTCGCCGGCCGCTCCGCGGTCGCCTCGGCCAGCGCCGTCAACGCGCCCTCGAGCGGGCCACCCGTCGCGAGGCTGCACGCCGCGACCTGGACCTCGGCGCGGTCGACGAGACCGCGGCCCGGGGGGCTCTCGGACGTCAGGATCCCGGCCGGGGCACCGAGCATGGTGTGGTCGTCGTCCGTGGTCATCCGCAGCACCACCCGGGTCCCGAACGCCGCGACGGTCGCGCTCGGCAGGCCGACACGGGTCGGCGCCGTCCCGGTGACGTGCACGCCGACGCGGCGACCGTTCTGCACGATCGAGGTCAGCAGCTCGCCGTGCTGACGCCGGACGGCACCACCCCCGTCGAACGCCTCGAGGAAGGCGACGAGGTTGTCGACCAGCACGTGGATGCGCGGGAGGGCGTGCCCGGTGGCGGCGAGGTGGTCGATGTCGGTGGCGCCGGTCGACGCGAGCAGTTGGCTGCGCTCGGTGACGGTGCGGTCGAGCATCCGCAGCAGCCGCATCACGCGCTCGATCTGCTGCTCGCCGATGACCGCACCGACGGTCGGTAGCTCCTCGAGGGAGCTGAGGCCACCGCCCGCGAAGTCGAGCACGTAGACGTAGGGGGGCAGCTGGGCGTCGGCGAGGCTGGCGCTGACCGCCACGCTGCGCAGCAGCTCGCTCTTGCCGGCGCCGGACGCGCCGTAGACCAGCACGTGTCCGACCTGCGGGTAGTCGAGGACGAGCGTGGGCTGGGCGCGGTCCTGCGGAGCGTCGCGCAGGCCGACCGGGACCTGCCCGACGGCGAGCGGCACCGCACCGCGGTCGTCGTCGGTCCCGGCGATCCGTACCGCACCCGGACGGTCGGCCGCGAGGTGGAGCGTGGCCGGCAACGGCGGGAGCCACGGCCGCGAAGGTGCCGGCGCCCCGGACCGGGCGAAGGCGGCGGTCGTGGTCACCACCAGCCGTTCGAGGTCGGTGCGCTCGTGCACCCCGAGGGCCACGAGGTCGTCGGCGCGGTCCTCCCGGTGAGCGGTGAACGGGGCGATGCTGACCGGCGCCCGGCTGCCCGCCAGCTCCTCGCGTGCACCGACCCACGCGGTCTGCACCAGCTCGGCGGTCCCGTGGCCCGTCCGGCGGATCCACGCACGACCCGGGGTGCGGCGCGAGATGTGGGCCGCGTCCGGACGGTCGATGACGTCGGAGGAGTCCTCGACGGAGGCCACCCGCAGCGCGATCCGCAGGTCGGTGTTGGCCCGGATGTTGGCGGTCACCACGCCGGCGGGGCGTTGCGTGGCCAGCAGCAGGTGCAGCCCGAGCGACCGGCCGCGCTGGGCGATGTTGACCACCCCGTCGACGAAGTCGGGCACCTCGGTGGCGAGCGCGGCGAACTCGTCGACGCAGATCAGCAGGGCCGGCGGTGCGACCTCCGGGTGGTCGCGTTCGAGCTGCAGCACGTCCTTGGCCCCGTAGGCGTCCAGCAGGTGCTCGCGGGCGGTCACCTCGGCGCCGAGCGAGGTGAGGGCCCGCTGGACGAGCGCCGGGGACAGGTCGGTGATGTACCCGACGGTGTGGGGCAGGTCCGCGCACTCGCGGAACGCGGCGCCGCCCTTGTAGTCCACGAGCAGGAACGTGACGCGTTCCGGCGGGTTGTTGAGGGCGAGGGAACAGATCAGCGTCTGGAGCAGCTCGGACTTGCCGGAGCCGGTCGTGCCGGCCACCAACCCGTGGGGGCCGTCCTCGCGCAGGTCCAGCGTGACGGCACCGTCGACACCGCTGCCGATGGTGGCGCGCAGGCCCCGCGACGACGCCCAACGCTCGGCCACCGCGGCGGCGTCGTCGGGGTCGGCGAGGTCGGCGGCGAGCTCGGACAGGCGGACCTGCTCGGGCAACGTGGTGTCGGCGGTCAGCACCGCCGCCTCGTCGCTGCACCCGCTGAGGCTGCGTGCGAGGTGCCACGCGTCGGCCAGCGACACCTCGTCGGCATCGGTGAGCACGGCGACGCCGGCACGGTCGCGCGCCGCGATGACGGCGACCGGGTCGCGGGGCTGCTCACCGGTGGCCTCGGCGAGGTCGGCGGTGGCGAGCGGGGCCGCGACGCTCGCGGTCAGGTCGACCATCACGTCGGTCGCGGCCGGGACCCGGTGCGGGTGGCGGCCGAGCCAGATCAGGTGGAGCTGATCGCCGGCGAGGTCGGCCACCGCCTCGACGGTTCGTCGCGGCAGCTGCGCGTCCTCGTCGACCAGGCAGACGGTCACGCCACGACCGTCCTCGTCGGCGAGCCGCTCGAGCAGGCGCTGGCCCTCGGTCGCCCCGAACGCCACGGCGGGGACCCCGCCGACGCGGCGGGCGACGTGGGGCAACCAGCGCAGCCACGTCTCGAAGGTCTCGCGACGTCGGCCGAGGATCGCGGCCACCGCGACGTCAGCCGGCGAGTGATCCGTGCACAGCCGCACGACCAGGGCACGCAGGGCAGCGTCGACGCGGTCGTCATCGCCGACGACCGCCGCCAGACGGGTCGACCCGAGGGGCAGGAGCACCGGCAGATCGGCGAGCAGACGACGACCGGCGAGCGCTCGGCGGGTCCGGGCGGTGACCTCACGGTCCCCCCCGTCGGCGAGCGTCGCGGTGAGCAGCGCCGGGACCGGACCGAGGCCGGCACGCACGGCGAGGAAGTCCGGGTCGGTCGCCACCCGGTTCCACAGCGTCGCGTCCCGTCGCGCCGCACGCGGGCGCAGCTGCTCGGTCGGCGGGTGGTCCGCGAGCGCACGGTCGCGCTGCGCCGCGGCGTAGCGGTCGAGCCGGACGAGGGTGGCGTCGACGTCGGCCTGCCAGAGCGCGAGGTCCTCCTCGAAGTCGCGCCGCTGACGACGCCGCTGCTCGCGGTTGCCGAGGAGTGCGATCAGGGGCCAGCCGAGGATGTAGACCAGCACGAACGGGCTCGGACGCACGGCGAGCATCGCGAACCCGAGGACGAGCGGCATCGCGAGCGTCGCCCACGGCAGCGGGGTGGGCTTGGGCGGTGCCGGGGGCGCCGGCAGATCGAGCTGGTCCTCCTCGAGCAGCTCACCGAACCGCGGAGGCCGCACCACGCCGTCCGCGCTCGCGAGCTCGTCGGCGCCCGCGGCGGGGGTCAGGACGAGGACGGAGTCGCCGACGGTGAGCGGCTCGCCCCACCCGAGCGGCGTGGCGCGCTGCACGGGCTGGTCGCCGACGACGGTGCCGTGGGCCGAGCCTTCGTCGACGACCACCGGGGCGGGATCGAGCAGGACGCGCGCGTGGCGACGGGACACCAACGGATCGTGCAGCTCGACGGTGTTCGCGGGACCGCGCCCGATGCTGACGGTGTCGGACGCGACCGCGACGCGACGGCCGGCGTCCGGACCGGCGACCACCGTGACGGTCGCCCGCTCGCGCGCCGGTCGTGCGGGCCGGTCGACCCAGTTCCGGGGGACGACGGTGACGTCGACGACGTCGCCGTCCCGCAGGGGCCGGTCGGCGAGGCGGCGTCCCGCCGGCCACGGCTCCCCGTGGTCGGTCGGGGCGAGGAGCAGGTCACCGCGTTCGGGTGCCAGGTGGCGTCCGAGTGCGCGGGCCAGGTCGAGGACGGTGGCGTCCGACCGCGCGTCGACGCGCACGTCCGCCGGGACCAGGTCGGTCCCGGCGGCGGGGCGGATGCTCACGGTGACCACGGTCGGCCTCGTCTCTGCGGGGAGGGCGGTGGGCGGCGGGTGGCTGGACCGGCGCGGGGCGACGCGGCGGTCCGCGTCGCCCCGGGTGCGGCTCACTGGGAGGAGGCGGTCTCCTGCTCCTGCGCCTGACGGTCGATCATCGCGCCGTACTCGCGGACGTGGTCGGCGATCTGGTTGAGGGAGGTGACGTACTGCGCCCGCCACTCCTCCCGGGTCCGGGTGGCGTCCGGGCCGTGCCACTCGAAGCTGTCGAGGGCCTGGGTCAGCTGGACCGTGGTCTGCGTGATCTGGTCGGCGCCGGCCTGCAGCGTGCGGGAGGCCTGACGGCCGCCGTTGACGTCCATCCCGAGGAGGGTGCTCATCTGGTTCTCCGTGTTCGTCGTGTCGGTTCTCGGTCCCCCCGCGACCGTGGACCGGGCGGGCGGTGGAGCGAGGCGGACGCTACGGAGCTACCAGGTGGCGGTCGAGCGATCGGGGGGTGGAAGGTTCCGCTTCGTCGCCCACCGCGCCGGACCCGACCGTTGGCTCAGGGGACGTCGCGGACGCGCGTCCCGTCGGGGTCGACCTCGTCGAGGAAGGCGGCATCGAGGTCGAGCAGGGACCTCGTCCCGGGCGGCGGGAGCGGCGGCGTGACGACGAGCAGCGCGAGCCAACGCGTCACCGGATCGGCATCGACGGTGACCTCGCTGCCGTTCCGGTCCCGGCCGGTCGTGCGCAGGTGGGCGTCGACGGTGTCGGGTTCGGCGAGGTCGATCCCTCGCTGTCGGAGCCGCGTCACGACGTCGCCGAGGGCGGTCGCGAGGTCGCCAGGGGGCTCGAGCTCGACGCGCGCCTGGACCCGTGCCACGAGTCCGTCGGGGTGTCCGGGCGCGGGCGACGGGCCGGTGATCCACCGTTCACGCAGCCGCGTCGTCCGGTCGGCGACGACGGACAGTCCCGCGTCGACGGCCGTGACGGCCGCCCGCGTGGCGGCCACGACGTCGGTCCGGGCGGCGGCCGGTGGCTCGCGATCGGCGGGGTACGACACGCTCGGGCTCCCTCGTCGGGTCGTCGGTGGTGGCGTCACGGTCGCGGTGTCGGTTCGTGCCCCGCCACGACGGCACCGATGTTGCGGCCGGACCGCGTGGTGCGATCGAGGTAGGCCGCGAGGGCGTGACCGTCGGCGTCGGCGACGTCGAAGCTGGCGGCACCGATGCCGGCAGGGCTAGGGCCGTGCCCGATCGTCAGGATGCCAGCATCGACGAAGCCGATCGGGTCCTGCTGCCAGGGCGCGCCCCGACGGTCGGTGACGGCGTACACCTCGGCGCCGTCCGGGAGCTGGAACCGGTCGACGTTGCGCACCCGCATCCCGGGGGCGCCGACCCCGACCACGGCGTCCACGTCGAGGGGGAAGCGTGCGGCGGTCTCCCCGACCACGACCGCCCCGTAGCTGTGGCCGAGGACCGTCCGCCGGGCCTCGGGGTTGCCGGCCGCGAGCCCGTCGCTGAACGCGGCGAGGTCCGGCGCTGCCGTCACGGCGCGGCCGGGGTGCACCGCGGCGAGCAGATCGGGAGGTGCGGCGTAGCCGAGCCACGCGATCACCGCGACGTCGGCGCGCCCGGCCGCCTGCTGGGTGGTGAAACGCAGCTCGTCGGCACGGTCGAGGTAGCCGGCGAAGCTCGCCAGGTCGGCGCCGGTCCCGGGGACGATGGTGGCGACGCGCGAGGCGGTGTCGACGTCCCCGACCGCGACCGCGATGCGGCCGGCGGCCACATCGAGGAGCAGCAGCTGCAGGTCCGGGTCCCGTTCGACCCGGGTCAGGGTCACGATCGTGGCCTCCACGCGGACCAGCTCTCGGCGAGCCGCGGCGAGCTGGTGGGGCGGCCCGGCCCGTGCGGCGATGCGCTCCTGCAGCCGGGACCGTTCGGTGTGGAGCGAGGCGACCGCCGACCTGAGCAGGTGCCGGTTGGCACGGTCGCGGACCCAGGCGGGCAGCACCGGTTCCCCCGGGGATGCATCGCCGGGGCCCACCGCCGGCGGCTGCCCGTCGGCCGCGGACGCGAGACGCTGCTCGTCGATGTGCCGTTCCAGGGCGGTCGCGGCCTCCCGCAGCCCGGCCGCGACGTCGCCGAGGCGGGGTCCGACGACCGTGTCGAGGTGGTCGGCGTGGGCCGCGGCGATCGGACCGGTGAACCAGCCGTCGTCCCGGAGGGACGCGCTCAGTCGCGCGGCACCCGACGCGGTGCCGGCCAGGGTGGCCGCAGCTCGGTCGAACGCCCCGCGGACCCGTCGCAGGTCGCTGAGGTCCGCACCATGGAGCGCGTGCGGCCCGGACGGGTCGCTCACCTCCCACCACCCCCACCGTCGATGGAGGGCGGGTCGTCGAACCAGCGGTCCAGCCCGTCCCCGACCTCGTCGATGACCCCGTCGAGGACGTGTTCCTGGACCTGGGCACCGACCCAGCTCCCGCCGGCACCGAGGCCGAACCCTCCGACGACACCCCCGATGACCCCACCGATGCCGGTACCGATGACCGGGACGACCGACCCGATGGTGGCGCCGACGGCAGCGCCGCCCGCGACGCCTGCCAGGCCGCCGAGGAGGCCGCCTCCGCCCTGGAGGGCGACGGCCGCCCCCGTGCGCGCGACCCGGTCGCCGCGGGTCAGGCCCGGGTCGTCCCAGTCGTCGACGGTCTGGCCCGCACCGGCGAACAGCCACGGGGCGACGCGGCGCCCGACCACCGAGGTGGGGTGGTCGAGGACGGCCCGCCAGACGGCCGCGGAGCCGACGGTGGACATGGTCGCGGCGTACCCCTGCCGCCAGCGGACGTGCTCGCGGACCGTCGTGCCGTCCGTCCTCCGGTAGGCGCGCACGTCGGTGATCAGCTGCTCGTCGACCTGTTCGACCACGAGACCGGCGAGGCTCACCCCGTGCCCGAGCCCGGCGACCACACCACCGGCCACGGGCGCCCCGGAGGAGGGCGCGGCGCACGGCGGGGCGAGGCAGTCCCCGGACGGCAGCGGGGGTGTCGCGTAGGCCGTGCTCGCACCTCGTTGTTCGCCGGCGTTCCGGCGCAGCGCGCCGGCCGCCGACGTCAGCGCCTGTTGGGTGCTGGCGAGCCACGGCAGGACCACGGCCTCGAGGTGCTGGGCGTACGCAGCCGAGGCGCCGCCGGTGAACCACGCGTTCGCGCGGAGCTGGATCACCGTCGTACGGATGCGGACGGCACGTCCCGACAGCTGGTCGGCGGCGGCCTCGGCGCGAGCCGCGACCCGGTCGAGCGTCGCGACATCGCTGCCCTGGAAGCCGGACCCGGGCGCGGCGGCGTTCACCGGTCCATCCCATCACCCGCGTCGTCCGAGAACAGGTCCTGTCCGTCGCCGCCGAGCAGGCGCTGGCCACCCTTCCTCAGCGCCAGGGGCACGGCGCCTGCCGCGGCCAGCCCGGCACCGACGACGCCGGCACCACCACGGGGCGCGGCGACCTCGTCGCGCAGCGGGCTCGGCGCCGCCTCACCGCCACCGCTCCCGCCGATGCTGGTCCGACCGGCGAACCCGCTCGGCTGGTCGGCGATCGCGGCCCGCGAGCGCACCGCGGGGTCACCATCGATACCGCCGACCGCGCCGCCCTCACCCGCCGCGAACGGGGCCGTCCCGCCGCCCGCCGCAGGGCTGGCCGCCCCGGAGCCACCGGCACCGGCACCGGCACCGCCCACGGTCGGCGCGCCACCGCCGCCGACGCCACCTCCCACGGAGCTCGCGCCACCGGTCGGGGCGAGGACGGCAGGCCGCGCGGCACCCGCGACGGCGGTCGGGACCGGCGCGCCGCCGGCAACGCCACCGACGACACCGCCCGCGACGCCAGCCGCAGCACCACCCACGCTCGAGCCCACACCGAGCCCGTACGCCGGGGCCGGGGACGACGGGGTCACGACCGGGGTCGCGGGTGCGCCCCCGCTGCCCGCCCCGCCGCCGACCCCGGGGCCGAGGGGCGGCAGCGCGCCGCCGAGCGACCCACCACCGTGCGACCCCCCACCGAGGGACGCACCGGCCACCGCGCCGCCGGTGATGCCGGGCCCCGACGGGACCGACGTCGCCGACCCGCTCCCGGGCAGCTCGAGCAGCGGGAAGGCGCGGGTGTCGCTGGCCGGCAGCTCCGGCGTGCGGTACCCGAGCTGCTCGATACCGAGCGTCTGCAGCGAGCTGGCGTGCTCCTGATCACGCAGCTGCGTGCGCAGCACCTGGATGGCCATCTGCAGCGCCATCGCGACCTTGCGCAGCCACGGCAGGACCGTGGTCTGGAGGTAGTTGGCGTACGCGACCGATGCCCCACCGGTGAAGAAGCCGGCGGCACGCAGCGCGACGATCAACGCCTGCACGTAGCTGATGGTCCGCTCGACCTTCTGCAGCGCGCTGGTGAACTCCCGGACGACCTTCTCGACGCCGGAGACGTCGACCCCCTGGAAACCGCTGGACTGGCTCACGGTGCTGCTCCTCGCTGCGCTCCACGGAGCGCGTCGGGCCGGCTCAGCGGCTGGCTTCCTGCTGACGCTCCGCGTAGGTCCGCATGACCGCCGCGTTGTCCTGGAGGGAGCGCACGACGCCGTCGAGCTGCCCACGGAAGATCGAGTTCCAGTCGCTGCGGAACGCGTCACCGTCCGGGCCCATCCACAGCGCGCCTTCGAGCTCGCGGGTCACGCCGGCGACGACCTCCTGGACCTCGGCGGCGTGCTCGTCCATCTCCCGGGCGCACTGCTGGCCCTGTTCGACGTCCATGCCCTGGAAACCATCGGTGGTGCTCATCGCGTCCGTCCTCCACATCCGTGGGACCCGGCAGGTCCCGATCGCGGCGGACGCTACGGAGGGCACGCGGAGGTGGGAAGGCGCGCGGGGGTGGAAGGTTCCGGTTCCCGCCGGGCCGCGCACGCAGCCGGCGACGCGTCGGACGGCCGGTCGGCCGGGACGGTGGCCTCAGTCCCCCGTGTCCGTCCGGCGGACCGCGGCGGCGCGTTCGACCCGGGCGAGGTCGTCGACGGTGACGAGGCGCGTCTCCGCGGCCCGCCGGCCGACGGCGAACCGCACGTTCTGCACCCGGCCGGTGGTCGGCGCCGCGAACGGGTCCTCGTCGGGCCCGAAGGCCAGGCGGGACACGGCCCGGATCGCCTCGTCGACGCGTTGTGGGCGGTGCAGGTTCCACGCGTAGCCGTGCCACCCCAGGGTGCGCTCGTAGATCTCACGGTTGGACGGTGGACGGGGGTAGTCGTCGGCGCCCGTCAGCCACGGTTCGGCGAGGGCCAGCGCCACGAACCACTCGCGTGACTCGACGCCGAGCGCCGGCGCGGGTGCGGTCGCCGCGGCATCGTCGGCGTCCGCCGGCGCCGGTGGGCGGTCGCCGGGTACCTCCGGGGCGGTCTGGTCGACGTCGACGACGAGCAACAGGTCGCGGTAGGAACCGGCGTCGGTCTCGCGGCCGCGGAGGACCAGGACCTGGTTCTCACCCTCGTCGAGCATGGCGGCCATGCCCGGTGCCAGCGTCCCGCGTCGCGCCCCGCCGGGAGCGTCGAACAGCGACGACAGCTGTGCCTCGCCCGTGCCGTACCAGCGCAGGCGGACGATCTCGTCGCTGACGACCAGCTCGCCGAGCAGGCGCGAGACGTGCGGCGAGCACCCGGGCAGGGCGAGACTGGTGGTCCGCAGCTGCGCGTCGGCCGACAGTTCCCCCTCGGCGGGCTCGGGTGCCCGTCCGAACCGCAGCGTCTCCCCCGACCCGAGCACGACCGCAGGCAGCCCCGCGCCCCGCAACGTCACCCGCAGCACCCGTGGTTCCCCCTCGTCGGCACGTCCCGCGAGGCTAGGCCACGGCGCCGGCGAAGCGATCGGTCTCGTCCTCGGCGAACGGGCCCACGAC